>CAUSDR010000100.1:0-15252 GCA_963530105.1 uncultured Janthinobacterium sp. | reverse complement strand
GCGCAGGGCGGCGCCGCAGCGGACGCCAAGCGCGCGGCCGACGTGGCGCAGGTGTTGTTCGGCATCGTCAGCTATGTGCGCTGGCCCGTGAGCCGGCCTGAAGTGCGCGTCTGCAAGGTGGGCGCCACCCGCCTGGACGCCGCCATCGTCGACACGCCCGCCTCCAGCGCGGGGCAGCGCATCCGCGTGCGGCTGCAGCCGGCAACGGGCAGCGTCAGCGAGTGCGACGTCGTCTACCTGGGCAGCCTGCCCGACAGCGAGCGCGAACTGCTGCTGGCGCAAGTCATCGGCAAACCCATCCTGTCCGTCAGCGAACCGGGCACACCCTGTCCCGTGGGCACCATGTTCTGCCTGCGCCTGCTCGACGCGCAGATCGGCTTTGACGTCAACCTCGACGCCATCGCCCGCAGCGGGCTGCGCGTGCATCCGAACGCCTTGCAAATTGCACGTCGCAAGGGACCTCCGCCATGAACGCCCGCCTGAACAGCAAACTGGCGCGCAAGCCGCGCCCCACGCTCGACAGCGTGCTGCGGCGCGCCCACCTGAGCGTATCGCTGATCGCCGTGCTGGCCGCCGGCCTGACCCTGACGGCCGTGGCGCTGCTGGCCTTGCGCGTGTATTCCGACCAGAACCTGCGCCTCGTGGCCCGTTCGATGAGCTACACGGTGGAAGCGGCCGTCGTCTTTGGCGACCCCATGGCCGCCAAGGAAGCGCTGGCCTTGATCGGCGTCAATGAAGACATCGACCAGGCGCTCGTCAGCGACAGGAATGGCAAACTGCTGGCGCGCTGGGAACGGGGCGAGCATGGCACGCGCTACTACATCGAGCGCACCTTGACGGGCTGGATGCTGCCCGATTCGCTCACCTTCCCCATCACCCACGATGAACAGGTGATCGGCAGCATCAAGCTGATCCCGCACAGCCGCAGCCTGCTGCCCTTCCTGCTGAGCGGCCTGTCTTGCCTGCTGGCATGCCTGGCGCTGAGCCTGATCGTCGCCGTGCGCCTGTCGCGCCGCATGGAGACGGAAATCACGGCGCCGCTGCGCCACCTGGCCGAGACGGCGCACCGCGTGCGGCGCGACCGCTCCTTCGAATTGCGCGTGCCGCCGGCCAATATTGCCGAACTGAATCAAATCAACGACGACTTCAACGCCCTGCTCGACGAACTGGAAGCGTGGCAAAGCCACTTGCAGAAGGAAAACGCCTCGCTGTCGCACCGCGCCAACCACGACAGCCTGACGGGCTTGTCGAACCGCGCCTTCATGGAAGCGGAACTCGAACGCGCCATCATCGAAGCGCGCGTCGGCAATGGCAAGGTGGCCGTGCTGTTCCTCGACAGCGACCGTTTCAAGTACATCAACGATACCTTCGGCCATGCCTCGGGCGACCGCGTGCTGGTGACGATCGCCGCGCGCATCAAGCAGCAGCTGCGCGAAGGCGACCTGGTGGCGCGCCTGGGCGGCGACGAATTCGCCATCCTGCTCAAGCCGCTGCGCAACAGCAGCGATGCCATGCACATCGCCGACAACATCATCGCCGCCATGTCGCAAGCCATTGAATTACCGACAGGAAACAACATCGTCAGTTCGCTGACCATCGGCGTGGCCGTCTTCCCCGACCACGCCATCGACGCCGCCTCGCTGGTGGGCGCGGCCGATGAAGCCATGTACCGCGCCAAGCAAGCGCAGCGCGGGACGCGCCAGGTGGCGCGCCTGCCCCACATTCACCCCTGACCGCAAGGAGCTTCACCATGCAATTCATCTACAAGCAATTACGCCTCGGCTTCCTCGGCCTGTTCTTTGTCGGCCTGCTGGCCGCCTGCCAAAGCACGCCGGAAACCAAATCGCCGTTCAATGCCGAACAGATCGCCACCTTGAAGGAGCAGGGCTTCCGCCAGACGGACGAAGGCTGGGAATTGAGCTTCACGGACAAGCTGCTGTTCGAATTCGATGCCGCCAAGCTGACGCCGCCCAGCCGCAGCGCCATCCAGAAGATCAGCGCCGCCCTGCTGAAAGTGGGCATCACGCACATGCGCGTGGAAGGCCATACGGATAACGAAGGCACGGAAGCGTATAACAACAAGCTGTCGCTGGCGCGCGCCAACGTGGTGGCCGATGCCATGAGTGCGACGGGCATTCCGCGCAACAACCTCGTCGTCAAGGGACTGGGCATGAGCAAACCCGTGTCCTCGAACGCCACCAAGACGGGCCAGGCGGAAAACCGCCGCGTCACCATCATCGTCTCGGCGCCATGACAGCAGGCGCGCCCGCCGCGCGCTGGGTCGTGATGGGCGTGTCCGGCTGCGGCAAGAGCGCCGTCGGCAGCCTGCTGGCCGGCGCGCTGGGCGTGCCCTACGTGGAAGGCGACGACGTGCATCCGCCGGAAAACGTGGCCAAGATGGCCGCCGGCGTGCCGCTGGACGATGCCGACCGGGCCGGCTGGCTGGCCGCCCTGCGCGCGCGCATCGCCACGGCCCGCGCGCAAGGCGGCGGCCTCGTCGTTTCCTGCTCGGCCCTGAAACGCGGCTACCGCGACCTGCTGCGCGAAGGCGACCCGGCCCTGCGCTTCGCCCACCTGGACGGCCCGCGCGAGGTGCTCGAACGCCGCATGCAGCGGCCCGGCCATTTCATGCCGCCCAGCCTGCTCGACAGCCAGCTGCGCACCCTGCAGCCCTTGCAGCCGGACGAAGCGGGCATCGTGCTCGATATCCGCCAGCCGCTCGCTGTCCTGGTGGAACAGATCCTGCAAGCGCCCTGAAGCGCGGTGCGCGGCTGGACAGCACTCGGCCCGCTGTGTAGACTGGCGCGCACTTTCATAGGGATTTTCATGACCACACCAACCACCAAACCAGCACCTGGCCCGGAATTCTGGGAACGCGCCGACCAGGTCATCGCCCTGGCCAATGAACAATGCATGCACAGCGGCGGCAATGAAGTGGCCACTTCGCTGCTGTACGCGGCGGCCCGCTTCAACGCCTTCCTCGTCGCCAGCAAGAGCAACGACGTGGCCAAGATGCAGCAAGAGAAGGACGGCGCCGTAGCCTTCTTCACGGAACAGTACAAGCGCATGCTGACCGATAACTTCAACGACTACATCACCAATTTCGACAAGTACACGCAACCGTCGTCCGCCCCCAAGGGCTGATGCCGGCAGCCAGCCTGCACGGCCACCGCGCCAGCGCATCCCGCGCCGACAGCGTGCTCAAGGGCGCGGTGCACCATGCGCCCGTGCCCTCGCTGTGGCTGGCGGCCATGCTGGCGGGCGCCCTCCTTGGCGGCGCCCTCTTCTTCAGCTGGGCGGCGCTGGCGCTTTTCATCGTCAGCACGGCCATCGTCCTGCTGTTCGGCCATTCGCTGGGCAGCCACCGCAAGCTGATCCACGATAGCTACCGCTGCCCGCGCTGGCTGGAATACCTGTTCGTCTATCTGGGCGTGCTGGTGGGACTCAGCGGCCCGCTGGGCCTGCTGCGCCAGCACGAGCTGCGCGACTACGCCCAGCGCCTGCCCGCTTGCCACCCTTACCTGCGCCACGGCGCCGGCTTCTGGCGTGATGCCTGGTGGCAATTGCACTGCCGCCTCGACCTCGACCAGCCGCCCCGCATCGCCATCGAGCCACGCATCGCGCACGACCGCTTTTACCGCTTGCTGGAAGCGACCTGGATGCTGCAGCAACTGCCGTGGGCCGTGCTGTTCTTCGCCTGGGGCGGCTGGGGTTTCGTCTGCTGGGGCGTCTGCGCGCGGGTCAGCGCAGGCGTGCTGGGCCACTGGCTGGTCGGCTACTTCGCCCACAACCATGGCCAGCGGCGCTACCACGTCGATGGCGCCGCCGTGCAGGGCCATAATATCCGCCTGACGTCGCTGCTGACCATGGGCGAATGCTGGCACAACAACCATCACGCCTATCCGGGTTCGGCCCGGCTGGGCTTGTTACCCGGCGAATGGGACCCGGGCTGGTGGGCGCTGCTGCTGTTACAGCGCATGGGCCTGGTGTCCGCCCTGCGCCTGCCGCAAGACCTGGCGCCGCGGCCGGAACTGCGCCGCCTGGACGACGCCAGCGGCCATTGACGTCAGGCGTCGCCGCCGCCGGCCAGGTAATTGTTCTTTACCCGCACATAGTGTTCCGCCGAATAGCGCAGGTAGGCGATCTCGGCCTCCGTTAACGGACGCACCTTGGCGGCCGGGCGGCCCACATACAGATGGCCGCTTTCCAGCACCTTGCCTGGCGACACCAGGCTGCCCGCGCCCAGCATCACGTGCTTTTCCACCACCACGTCATCCATGACGATGCTGCCCATGCCGATCAGGCATTCGTCGCCGATGGTGCAGCCGTGCAGGATCACGGAATGGCCGATGGTCACATATTTGCCGATCGTCAAGGGCGAGCCATCCGGCTTGGCCGCATTCCTGTGCGACACGTGTCCCATGGAAAAGTCCTGGATATTGCTGCCTTCGCCGATAACGATGCGGTTGACGTCGCCGCGCAGCACGCTGTTGCACCAGATGGAACAGTCGTCGCCGATCTGCACATCGCCAATCACTTGCGCCGTGTCATGCAGGTAGACGCGCTCGCCCAGCACGGGGCGGGTATTCAGGTAAGAGCTTACAGGCATTGTCTTCTCGTTTCTTTAATATTAAACAACAGGATTCACACCCAGCCGGCGGCCAGCGCGAAAATCGCCAGTCCGTGCGCAAGCGATGCGCCCAGCAAGCCGGCACGGCAATATACCAGTCCCGCCACCACGCCTTCGATCACGGTCAATACGAGGATGGGCGCACCCACCTGCGTGACGGTGGTGGCGAGGAAGGCGTGGCACATGCCGAACAGCAGGCCCGACACGAGCGCCGCGCGCCAGGCCGGCAGCCAGGCGCGCAATTGCTGCTGCAGCAAGCCGCGAAACAGCACTTCCTCGTAACAGTTGGCCGCCAGCGCGAACGCCAGCAGCAAGGGCCATGCGGAAGCGGGCACGGGCGGCAGCGACGCCAGGCCGAACAGAGCTTTCAAGCCCGCCGCCAGCGCGACGATCACGCCTGCGCCCGCCACGCCCAGGAGCACGGACAGCGCGGGCCGCATGCCGAGCCAGCGGATCTGGCGGCGCGCTTCGCTTTCCAGCCAGCAAGTACTGGCCACCAGTCCCAGCGACATGGCGCCCAGCGCCAGCAAGACTGGCGGCGGCGCCGTGAAGCGCAAGCCGCCCGCCGCCACCTGCCAGTAGCCGTGCGCCGTCATGGCGTCGCGCGCCAGCACGAAAAACAGAATATGCACGAGCACCCGCAGCAGCGGCACCGCAGGTGGCGCGGTACGCGGCAATACCAGCAGCAAGGCGGCGCAGACGAGAAACGGCGGCGCGATCGCCAGCAGGTACGCCGCCAGGGAAATGAACTCGGGCATCATTCAGAAGAAATCGATAGCAAGGTGCCAGGCGGCACGGACGGCAGCAATTGTATGCGGCGGCAAGAAAAATGGGCGAAAAATCGCCCACCGTCCTTACTGCGGCGCTGTCTGGCGCCAGCCATGCATCAGTCCATGCGCCGCCAGTCCGGCCAGCAGTCCCCACAGGGCCCCGCCCACGCCCAGCAGGGTGACGTTGGCCGCCGTGGCGAGAAAGGTGATCAGCGCCGTCTCGCGCGTGCGCGCGTCCGCCATCGCCTGCGCCAGGCTGTTGCCGATGGCGCCCAGCAGGGCCAGGCCCGCCAGTGTCGTGATGAACGTGCGCGGCAAGACCATGAACAGGCTGGCCAGGGTGACGCCGAAGATGCCCACCATGATGTACAGCACGCCGCAAACCAGTCCGGCCAGATAGCGCTTCGACGGATCCGCATGCGCATCCCTGCCCGTGCAGATGGCGGCCGTGATGGCGGCCACGTTGAACGCATGCGCGCCGAACGGCGCCATGAGCAGCGAGCCGAGGCCCGTCGCCGTCAAAATGGGATTGGCGCTGACGCGGTAGCCATCGTTGCGCAGCACCAGCATGCCGGGCATGTATTGTCCCGTCAGCGTGATCAGGAACAGGGGCAGCGCCACGCCCAGCAGCGCCGCCACGGAAAAGCGCGGCATCTCGAACACGGGCGCGGCCAGGGCCAGTTCGATGCCGTGCAAGTCCAGGCGTCCCTGCGCCAGCAGCAGGGCCACGCCGGCCAGCATGATGCCGGCCACGGCAAAACGCGCCGTGAAGCGGCGCAGCACGGCGTACGCCAGCAGCAGGACCACCACCAGCAGCGGATCGGCGCTGGCGCCGCCAAACGCGTTCACGCCAAACTGCAGCAGGATACCGGCCAGCAAGCCGGCGGCGATGCCGCCCGGTATCAGGCGCACGAGGCGCTCGAAGGCGCCGGACAGGCCCAGCAGGATGAAGGCGATGGCCGACAGCATGTAGGCGCCGATCACCTCGGCATACGGCGTGTGCGGCATGACGGTGGCCAGGAAAGCCACGCCGGGCGTGGACCAGGCCGTGATGACGGGCGCGCGGTAGCGGTAGCTGAGCCAGATGCCCGTGACGCCCACGCCGATGCTCAGCGACCATACCCAGGACGCCGTCTGCGCCGCGCTCAGCTGTGCCAGCTGCGCCGCCTGGAATACCAGCACGAAGGTGCCGCCATAGTTGACGAGGACGGAAATGCAGGCCGCCATGGCGGGCGAGGCGAGATCGCGCCAGCGCAGCTGGCCTGCGGCGACGGCGTCTGTCGTGCCGGCGCCTGGCGTGCCGGTGGTGTTTGTTGCGTTGCTTGTCATGCGCATGCTCCCTGCCTCGAAAAGGAAGCATGGTAGCGGCCACGTGGACTGCTCAAGCAGGCCAATTTCCACACGAACGACAGACCACTTGACCTGTATCAGCCCAGCGCGCGCGCCAGGCGGGCGATGCCGCTGTCGATTTCGTGCGGCGTCAGCGCCGCAAAGCCCAGCAGCCAGCCGCCCTGCTCCGGCGGCGTCGCGTACAGCCGGCTCAGGCCCGGCAGCACGATGCCCGCCTGCGCCGCCAGGCGGATGGTTTCCAGCTCCACCCTGCCAGCGTGCAGCCGGCACGGCATCTGCAGGCCGCCCGGCGGCAGCTGCGCCGTCACCACGTGCGGCAAATGCCGCTGCACGGCCTGCGCCATGGCGTCGCGGCGCACGGCGTAGACCTTGCGCATGGCGCGCAGATGGGTGGCGAAATGGCCGTCCGCGATGAAGCGGGCCAGCGTCAGCTGGTCCAGCTGCGGCGTGTGGCCATCGAGGATGCTGCGCGCACAGGTCATCGGCTTGACCAGCGCGGGCGGCAGCACCATGTAGCCGATGCGCAGGCCCGGGTACAGCGACTTGGCGAAGGTGCCCAGGTAAATCGTGCGCTGCCGCGCATCGAGTCCCTGCACGCAGGCCGTCGGCAAGCCCGCATAATGAAACTGGCTGTCGTAGTCGTCTTCGATGATCCAGCCCTGGCGTTCGGCGGCCCAGGCGATCAGCTCCAGGCGGCGCTGCAAGGCCAGGGTGGCGCCCGTCGGATACTGGTGCGACGGCGTGACATACACGGTATTGGCGCCGCTCGCATCGGCGCGCAGGCTGTCCATGCACAGGCCCTGCGCATCGACGGGCACGGGCAGCACGCGCAATTGCGCCATCTCGAACGCCTTGCGGGCGCCGAAATAGCCGGGATCTTCCATCAGGATGGGGCCATGCGCGTCGGCCAGCACCTGCGCGCACAGGTACAGGGCCTGGCGCGTGCTGCTCAATACCAGCACCTGGCCGGCCGTGGCCCGCGCGCCGCGCTCCAGGTTGACATAGTCGGCGATCGCCTGGCGCAAGGGTTCGGCGCCTTGCGGGTCGCCGTGCAGCAGCATGCTGGCGCCATGTTCGCCGGCGGCCTGGCGCCGCAGCCGTTCCCACACGGCGGCGGGGAAGGCGCGCGTTTCCGGCAAGCCCGTGGCAAACGCCTGCACGCGCTGCTGGTCGCTCACGCCGCCGCTGGCGAGGATGTGCGCGCCGCGCGCGCTCAGCGCCACCGGCTGGGCGGACACGGGCGCCAGCCCGTTCGCCGGCTTGCCCAGCAAACTGGCGCCGATCGAGGCCGAGACGAAACTGCCCGATCCCGCCTGCCGCCGCACGTAGCCGTCCAGGCGCAGCTGCGCGTAGGCCAGTTCCACCGTGTCGCGCGACACGCCCAGCGATTGCGCCAGCGCGCGCGTGGCTGGCAGGCGCAGGCCGGGCGCCAGCACGCCGTCGAGCATCAGCTGGCGCAGCGCGCGCTGCACGCGCACGCGCAGGTCGAGCGCCGCCAGTTCGGGGGCGGCCAGGCGGATTTTCAGGGTCTCGAGTTCGAACCTCGGCGTCATGGCGCGGTCGGCGCGGCGCCGGCGGCCGTCACGGCGGCCACGCTGCTGGCATGCGAAAAGCCGTGCTGCCGCAGCACCGCCACCAGCTGTTCGCTGGCGCAGCCCAGGCGCAGGTTTTCCGCCACCCAGTCCCGCCATTCGCGGCTGATGTCCGGCATGGCTTCCTCCTCCAGCGTCAGGCCGAGTATCCACTGCGCCAGCAAGCCGTTGATGCGCTTCGTGTCGATCAGGTGCTGCACCACCGCGTGGCCCGAATGGGGGAACGGGTGCAGGGTGCAGCGGCCGAACGGCGCCAGGCGCTGCGCGTGCATGGCGTCGAGATTCACCGATTCGCTGGCGCTGGCGCCGGCATTGCCAACGTCCGGCCGCGTGCCGAACGCCAGGTGGATCTGCGTTGTAGCCGTCGCCCTGGCGCGGCACAGGGCGGCCAGGTCCGGGTAGCCCGAGCGCGGCGGGTCCTGCGCCAGCGATTCCATCACCGACAGCCAGCGCAATTCGTGATACAGGCGCGCCTGCGCCACGTCCAGGAAGGACAGCGGGCCGAAGGCGACGATTTGCTCGACCTCCAGCAGCAAGCCATACATGACGGCCGCGTAGGCACCCATGGACTGGCCGATGGTGGTGACTTGACTTGGCGCAATGCGAAGCACGAGTTCGCGCAAGGATTGCGCCGATTCGTCCACGTGATTGCCCAGTCCCGCGATGCCGCGGTGGTACCAGGCATTGCCCGAATCGCGCACGAGGATTTTGTTCAGGTGCTGGCCGCTGGCCTGCTCCAGCTTGCGCAGGCGGCCGTAAAAATCGAAGGCGGGACGCGTCGTCCACGACACGAAGCCAAAGGCGATCACCAGCGGCGCACCGGGCACGATGCACTCCACCAGCACGTCGTCGCCACTGGTGGCGACCAGTCGATTATCCAGCGCTTGCGCTTGCAGCATCGGCCCGGCTCCCCGTCAACGTGAATACAGCAGAAAGCATGAGTTTAATGCCAGCACTGGCAAAAGGGCAACATTCGCCGCTGCCGTACGCGGGCCGGCACGGGAAAGCTGCTAGTCTGGCGGTTATTCTCATTCACTGGAGCCTTCCATGCCGCATCGCTTGACGCACCATCTCAAATCCCTGTCCCTCGCCGCCGCCATCGCCATGACGGCAGGCTGCGCCGCCACCAGCGGCAGCGCCCCGCCCGACACCGGCCTGACGCCCAGCTACAGCCTGACGAATACCTACTGGAAGCTGACGCAGCTCGATGGCGCCGCCGTGACGATGGCGCCGCAGCAGGAGCGCGAAGTGCGCATCACCCTCACCGACGATGGCAAGGTCCACGGCTTCACGGGCTGCAACCAGGTCATGGGCGGCTACACGCTGGCTGGCACGGCCCTGCGCTTCACGCAGCTGGCAAGCACCCGCATGGCGTGCCCGCCCCCGCTGATGCAGCTGGAAAGCGCCGTGCTGGCCAAGCTGAACAGCGTGACGGGCTACCGTTTCGATGGCGAATTCCTTGTCCTGCTCAAGGATGGCGCGCCCGTGGCCAGGTTTGAATCGGTCTATTTGTAGCGGGAAAATGATGACGCTCGGCACAGTTACCCGTGCAGCGCCATCGTCTGCTGTCATGCGCGGAACGTCAGGGGATCATGCCGCCAAACCCGGATGGATGCCATGCTTGCGACGGCGATACATGGTGGCCAGTGCCAGCAGGCCCAGTCCCATCATCGCGTATGTACCTGGCTCCGGCACGGCTGAAAGAATCTGCAACTGGGTTTGTGGGCTGAAATAGTCCAGACGGGAAAAAGGAATCGTTACACGGTTCGCGGCGTATCTGAATACCGCGTCACCGGTGTAAAAGTCCCTCTGCGTCCAGGTTTCATAATGCGGCGCATTGTCATCATAGTAATGAGCAGCGATGTTCAATCCATTCTTGTAATCAAATGAAAAGTCCAGCGTGCAATTCGGTCCAACCGTGCATCTGGTGTAATCAATGCCGAGCGCCACCATGCTGGTTAACTCGTTTGTCGTCAGCACGCCATCGTTGTTCAGGTCGCGGCCCGAGAACGAACCGCCGTATTTGACATGGGGATTAAACACGTCTTCGTTGACAAACCCGCTATAGAAGAAATTAAAGTATTGATGCTCCTGCGCCTGGGCACCCGCCGCCAGCGATGCCAGCATAGCGGTACAACAAATTTTTTCAGCATGGTTTAGCTCCATTAAATGATCTGCAAGATGAGAAATGAATGCCCGATACACTTTTATCCATGTCTGCCGGGCCATAAAAACCTGGCCTTCCTGAGTAATCCCATTCCGGAATGAGAAACATGCATTAAAGACAAGGCCGATAGATCTTAGCAGAAATTATCAATACGTCTTTTCTTTTTTATAATTTATTTACCACATCAACGACAGGGAAACATGCCGCAAGCTATGCGGCTACAATAAACATCCCCTCTTGCCTGGAAGGTTTATCTTGTCCACCAATTCGCCCCACCACCTTGGCAGTTACCGCGCCCTGCTGTTTGACATGGACGGCACCGTCATCAATTCCATCGCCGCCGCCGAACGCATCTGGGGCACGTGGGCACAGCGCCAGGGTCTCGACGTCGCCGCCTTTTTACCCACCATCCACGGCGCGCGTTCCGTCGACACCATCGCCAAATTGCGCTTGCCGGGCGTTGATGCGCAGCGCGAGTCGCAGGGCATCACGGATGCGGAAATCATCGATGTGGCGGGAATCATTGAAATTGCGGGCGCGCTGCGCTTCCTGACGTCGCTGCCGCCGGCGCAATGGGCCATCGTGACGTCGGCGCCGCGCGCGCTGGCCACGGCGCGCCTGAAGGCGGCCGGCATGCCGATTCCCGCCATCATGGTGACGGCGGAAGACGTCAAGGCTGGCAAGCCGAAGCCCGATTGCTATTTGCTGGCAGCGGAAAAACTGGGCGTGGCGCCCGCGGATTGCCTGGTGTTCGAGGATGCCTCGGTCGGCATCGAGGCGGGCGAAGCGGCTGGCGCGAATGTCATGGTGGTCACGGCCACGCATGCGCATCCGCTGGCCACGCGCCACCCGGCCATCGCCAGCTACGAGGGCATCGTGGCGACGGTCGATGGCGACGGCTTCATCGTGCTGGCGCAGCTGCCGGCAGCTGCCTAAGCCTGCCGCGGCTGCAGCACGCGCGACAGGATAGCCTGCTCCAGCGCGGCGAAGGCCGCCGTGCCGCGCTGGCGCGGACGCGGCAAATCGACCTGCACGTCCAGCGTGATCTGCCCATCCTCGATCAGCAGCACCCTGTCGGCCAGCGCCACCGCCTCGGCCACGTCATGCGTCACCAGCACGGCCGTAAAACCGCGCGCCAGCCACAGCGACTCGATCAGCTGCTGCATCTCGATGCGCGTCAGGGCGTCGAGCGCCCCCAGAGGCTCGTCGAGCAGCAGCAATTGCGGTTCGTGCACGAGGGCGCGCGCCAGCGCCACGCGCTGCTTCTGCCCGCCCGACAGGGCCGCAGGCCAGTCGTCGGCACGATCGGCCAGGCCCACCGTCCACAGCGAGGCGGCCGCCGCGCCGATGGACCGGGGCAAGCCCAGGGCCACGTTGTCGAGCACCGTCTTCCATGGCAGCAGACGCGATTCCTGGAACATGATGCGGATGTCGGGCGCGCCGATGCCCGTGCCAACCGTCAGCTTGCCGTCATCGATGCTTTCCAGGCCCGCGATGGAACGCAGCAAGGTGCTCTTGCCACAGCCGCTGCGGCCCACGATGGCGACAAACTCGCCCGCCTCCAGCTGCAGGTCGACGTTTTTCAGCACCGGCCGGCTGGTGTAGGATTTGCTCAGCTTCGTCAGTTCCAACGGCACGCCGCGCCGCTGCAAGGGGGCGGACGGCGCCGTCCTGGCCTGCGGCGGCGCGCCAGCCGGGTCGTACTGCACGAAGTGCGACAAAAAATCCGTTTCGATCTGGATGGGGGCGAGCAGCATGGTGTCCTCTTTCTTCATTAACGGTAGGCGGGATTCCAGCGCAGGCAGTGGCGTTCCAGCCGGCGCGAAAACAGGTCAGCCAGCTTGCCCAGCAGGGCGTACAGCAGAATCCCCACCAGCACCACGTCCGTTTGCAGGAATTCGCGCGCGTTCATGGTCATGTAGCCGATGCCGGCCTGCGCCGAGATGGTTTCGGCGACGATCAGCAGCACCCACACGAGGCCCAGCGAAAAGCGCACGCCCACCAGAATCGATGGCATGGCGGCCGGCAGGATCACGTCGCGGTACAGGGGCCAGCCGGACAGGCCATAGCTTTTCGCCATCTCGATCAAGCCCTGGTCGGCCGAGCGGATGCCGTGGAAAGTGTTCAGGTAGACGGGAAAGAACACGCCGACGGCCAGCAGGAACAATTTGGCCGTCTCGTCGATGCCGAACCACAGGATCACGAGCGGAATCAGGGCCAGGGCCGGGATGTTGCGCACCATTTGCAGGGTCGTGTCGAGCAGGGTTTCCGCATGGCGGAAGCTGCCCGTCAAGAGGCCCAGCAGCAATCCCAGTCCGGCGCCGATGACGAAACCCACCGTCGCACGCCACAAGCTCGTTTTCAGGTGCAGCCACAGTTCGCCCGATGCGGCCAGGTGCCAGAAAGCCTTCGCCACGGCCCACGGCTCGGGCAGGATGCGGCTCGACAGCCAGCCCCACTGCGACGCCAGCTGCCAGGCCAGCAGCAGCGCCACGGGCAAGGCCCATGGCGCCAGCGCGTGGCGCAGCGCAGGCCATGGCGTGCCGGGCGCCCGTTTGACGATGCCGGCCGCCATCTCAGGCCGCCTTTTTCTGCGGCGCCACCGGCACGATATTGCTGGCCATGATTTCGCCAAACGGGCCGCTCAAGGATTGCTCGCCCACGGCCTTGCCCTTGCCCAGCAGGGGAAATACCAGTTCGGCGAAGCGGTACGATTCTTCCAGGTGCGGATAGCCGGAGAAAATGAAGGTGTCGATGCCCAGGTCCGCGTATTCCTGCATGCGCGCCACCACGGTCGGGCCGTCGCCCACCAGGGCCGTGCCCGCGCCGCCGCGCACCAGGCCCACCCCGGCCCACAGGTTGGGCGACACTTCCAGCTTGTCGCGCCGTCCGCCATGCAGGGCCGCCATGCGCTGCTGGCCGACGGAATCCATCTTGGAAAACGCCGCCTGCGCCTTGGCGATGACCTCGTCGTCCAGGTGGCTGATCAGTTCATCGGCCGCGCGCCAGGCCGCCTCGTTGGTTTCGCGCACGATCACGTGCAGGCGGATGCCGAAGCGCACCGTGCGGCCTTTTTTTGCCGCGCGCGCGCGGATGTCGGCGATCTTCTCGGCGACGGCGGCCGGCGGCTCGCCCCAGGTCAGGTACACGTCCATCTGCTCGGCCGCCAGTTCATGCGCCGGCTCGGACGAGCCGCCGAAATACAGGGGCGGATACGGCTTCTGCACGGGCGGGTACAGGGTTTTCGCGCCCTTCACCTGGATATGCTTGCCCTCGAAATCGTAGCCGGCCGCGCCGCCCTCGCCCGCCAGCGTGGCGCGCCACACCTTGATGAATTCATCGGAAATCTCGTAGCGCCTGGCGTGGTCGGCAAACAGGCCGTCCGCTTCCAGCTCGCCCTGGTCGCCGCCCGTGACGACGTTGATCAAGAGGCGCCCGTTCGACAGGCGGTCGAAGGTGGACGCCATGCGCACGGCCAGGCCGGGCGTGGACAGGCCGGGGCGGATGGCCACGAGGAATTTCAGTTTTTGCGTCACGCTGATCAAGGACGAGGCCACCACCCACGCGTCTTCGCAGGAGCGCCCGGTGGGCAGCAGCACGCCGTCGTAGCCCAGGGTGTCGGCGGCCACGGCCACCTGGCGCAAGTAATCGGCATCGACGGGGCGCGCGCCCTGCGACGTGCCCAGGTAGCGGCTGTCGCCGTGGGTGGGGATGAACCAGAAGACATTCAATGACATGGTGTTATTCCTTGATTATTTGGTGCTGGTGGCCAGCTGGCGCGCCGGCAGCAGCGCATCCTTGACAACGATCGGTTTGGGGATCAGCTTCAGGCTGGAAAACGCATCGGCCACCCTTTGCTGCGAGGCGATGACGTCGACCGACACGGGTTTCACGCCATACGCATAGCGCGAGGCGGCCAGCGCCACGACGTCCTTGCTCAGGCCCGTCTGCGCCGACAGGATCGTCGCCACTTCCTCCGGATTGTTGCGGCCCCAGTCATCGACCTTGGCCACTTCATCGAGCACGATGCGCAGGATGTCGGGATTTTTTTCCGCATACGTGCGGGAAGCGAGGTAAAACTGGTAGTTCGCCACCAGGCCCTTGCCATCGGCCAGGACGCGGGCGCCCAGCTGCTTTTCGGCCGCCGCCAGGAACGGGTCCCAGATGGCCCAGGCATCCACGCTGCCCCGCTCGAAAGCGGCGCGCGCATCGGCCGGCGGCAGGAACACGGGCTGGATGTCGGCATACGCGACGCCGGCCTTTTCCAGCGCCTTCAACAGCAGGTAATGCACGTTCGAGCCCTTGTTCAGGGCAATCTTCTTGCCTTTCAGGTCGGCCAGGGTGCGCAGGCCGGAGCCTTTGGGCACGACGATGGCTTCGCTGGCGGGCGACGCCGGCTCATTGCCGACATATACCAGGCTGGCGCCGGCCGCCTGCGCAAAGATCGGCGGCGCCTCGCCCACGGTGCCGAAGTCGATGCTGCCCACGTTGAGGCCTTCCAGCAGCACGGGACCGGCCGGGAATTCCGTCCATTTCACGCCCACGCCCTGCTCGGCCAGGCGTTTTTCCAGGGTGCCGCGCCCTTTCAGCAGGGTCAGGGTGCCGTACTTCTGGTAGCCGATCCTCACCTCGCCCTTGGCCTGCGCGAGCGCTGTCGCCGGCATGCCGGCCGCCATCACGCCGGCGGCAGCGGCAAACAGCAGGCCCAGGGTGGTACGGCGCGAAAGGCGTTGTGCGTGGCGG
>CAUSDR010000099.1:0-15330 GCA_963530105.1 uncultured Janthinobacterium sp. | reverse complement strand
CTACCTGGCCGCGCCCGGCCGCGCCGCCTACCGCGCCTTTCTCGACAAGACGGCGCCGCGCGCCTTCGCCCTGTCGGCCAGCGGCGCCTGGGCCTGGGCCGAGGAGGGCGAGAGTCCCGATGTGCGGGCGCTGGCCTCATGCCAGCGGCGCAGCAGCGCGCCCTGCCAGCTGTATTCCGTCGACGAAAGCGTGGTCTGGCCGGTCGAGGGCGGCACGGGCGGCGCCAGCGCGGGGGCGGCTGGCGGCGCCGATTAAGCCCCCGCGCACGATAGTTGTCGCCGAAACGGGCGGCGGGCGAATATACTAGGCGAAAAGGGAGGCCTTGCGCTTCCCGCCCGCCCTTATCATCCAGCGAGAATTCACCCTTATGGCGTCATCCCCAGAAAACCTCAGCATGGCCGTGTTTTGCGACTTTGAAAACGTCGCGCTCGGCGTGCGAGATGCAAACTACGAAAAATTCGATATCAAACCTATCCTGGAACGCTTGTTGCTCAAGGGCAGCATCGTCGTCAAGAAGGCGTATTGCGACTGGGACCGCTACAAGAGCTTCAAGGGCACCATGCACGAGGCGAACTTCGAGCTGATCGAAATCCCCCACGTGCGCCAGTCCGGCAAGAATTCGGCCGACATCCGCCTGGTGGTCGATGCGCTGGACCTGTGCTACACCAAGGCCCACGTGAACACCTTCGTCATCATCAGCGGCGATTCCGATTTCTCGCCGCTGGTGTCGAAGCTGCGCGAGAACGCCAAGCAGGTGATCGGCGTGGGCGTCAAGCAGTCGACCTCCGACCTGCTGGTGGCCAACTGCGACGAATTCATTTTCTACGATGACCTGGTGCGCGAAAGCCGCCGCACGGCCGCCAAGCGCGATGCGCGCGAAAGCCCGGCTGCGGCCGCCAAGCGCTCGCCGGACGAAGAAGTGCGCCGCAAGGAAAAATACGAGTCGCGCAAGACGGAAGCGATCGAGATGGCCGTCGAGACCTTCGACGCGCTGGTGTCCGAGCGCGGCGACAGCGGCAAGATCTGGGCCTCGATGCTGAAGGAAGCGATCAAGCGCCGCAAGCCCGACTTCAGCGAGTCGTACTATGGCTTCCGCACCTTCGGCAACCTGCTGGAAGAAGCGCAGACGCGCGGCTTGCTGGAATTTGGCCGAGATGAGAAATCGGGTGCCTATGTTTACCGCAGCAGCGGCCTGGTGGCCGTGCCGGCCGCCGTGAATGGCGACGTGGCCAGCGAGGCAAGCGTCGCCGGTGAAGCAGCCGCGACGGCCGTGGCGGCGGAAGAGGGCGGCCGCGAAGGCGGCAGCCGCCGCGAATCGCGCCGCAATGGCCGCGGTGGCCGCAAGCAGAACGACAACCGCCGCAACGAGGCGCCGCAGGCCTTCGTGCCCGTGGCCGACGCGGAAAGCGTCGCCGTCGAGCAGTATGCGCCGGCGCCGCAGCCGGAAGTGCTGCATGAAGTGGCCGAAGCGGCCGAAGCGGCCGCCGTCGATGTGGTGGCGGAAGAAGGCAATGCCAAGCGCGGTTCGCGCCGCAATGGCCGTGGCGGCCGCAAGAATGGCGATGGCGCCCGCGAAGCGCGCGCCGAAGCCGTCGAGGCAGCGCCGGTGGCGGAAGCCGTGCCAGAGCCGGTATTTGAGCCAGTATTTGAGCCGGTAGCGGAAGCGGTCGTGGAAACGGTCGCCGAAACGAAGCCGAAAGCCAAGCCGCGCACGCCGGCCCGCAAGGCGGCAGCGGCGAAAAAGCCGGCCAAGAAGGCGGCGGAGGCGGTGGTGGAAGCGGCGCCAGTGGTGGTCGAGGCGCCGGTGGAAGCCGCTGCCGTGGCCGAAGACAAGCCGGCCAAGGCGCCGCGCAAGACGCCGGCCCGCCGTCCGGCGCGCAAGAAGGCCGAAGCAGCCTGATTGACACCCGCAAAGCAGGTGCCGGGGCCGGACTCTCAGGGCCAGGCCCCGGCACTTCGGCGTGCGCCGCCTTTGGCCAGGCGCACGACCACCGATCGCGCAAGCGTGTACGATGAGCCTGTCTTTAACGCGGCGGGCGGTGGTGCATGTATTACGGTGAACGGTTCAACAGTATTTCCCATACGGTAGGCGCCGCCCTGGCTGCCATCGGCGGCGTCATCCTGATCGTCGTGGCGGCCCGCACGGGCGACCCGTGGAAAATCGTCAGCTGCAGCGTGTATGCGGCCATGCTGCTCACGCTGTATCTCACCTCCACCCTGTACCACAGCGTGCGCGGCAAGGCCAAGGCCGTGCTGCAGCGGCTCGACCACTGCGCCATCTATCTGCTCATCGCGGGCACCTACACGCCCTTCATGCTGGTGACCCTGCGCGGGCCGTGGGGCTGGTCGCTGTTCGGCGTCGTCTGGGGCCTGGCGCTGATCGGCATCGTGCAGGAATACCTGTACGCGAAGGGCGCGCGCATCCTCTCGCTGGTGATTTACGTGGCCATGGGCTGGCTGATCGTCATCGGCATCAAGCCGCTGCTGGCGGCGCTGGAATGGAACGGCTTCCTGTGGCTGGTGGCGGGCGGCCTGTGCTACACGGGCGGCATCGTCTTTTACGCCACCGACCACAAGCTGCGCCATGGCCACGGCATCTGGCACCTGTTCGTGCTGGCCGGCAGTTGCTGCCATTTTGTCGCCATTTTGTTCTACGTTGCCTGACGTTGCCCCTTGCCCTCACTGTTGCCATGATTCCACTATAATGGCGCGATATGTGAAGTATCGGCAAGAATAAGCAACAATAAGGCAGCAATGGATATCAATTCGGACGACCTGAAAATCTTCGTCACCGTCATCGACAGCGGCACCCTGAGCGCGGCCGCCGTGCACCTGGGACAAACCACCTCGGGCGTGAGCCGCGCCCTGTCCCGCCTGGAAGACAAGCTGGCCACCTCGCTGCTGACGCGCACCACACGGCGCATGGAATTGACGGAAGAGGGCCAGCTGTTCCTCGACAAGGCGCGCGCCATCCTCGCCTCGATGGAAGACGTGGAGGAATCGATCCGCATCCGCCGCCAGAAGCCGGCCGGGCGCCTGTCCGTCGATGCCGCCTCGCCCTTCATGCTGCATTGCGTCGTGCCCCACGTGGCCGAGTTCCGCGCCATGTATCCGGAAATCCGCCTGGAGCTGACCAGCAACGACCAGATCGCCGACCTGCTGGAGCACCGCACCGACATCGCCATCCGCATCGGCGCACTGGTCGACTCGACCCTGCATGCGCGCGCCCTGCGCGCCAGCCCGCTGCACGTGCTGGCCACGCCCGCCTACCTGGCGCGCCACGGCACGCCCGCCACGCCGGAAGAACTGTCCGGCCACGCGCTGCTGGGCTTTGCGCAATACGAGCTGGGCAACAACTGGCCGCTGCGCCACGAGGCGGGCAACAGCCTGCAGATCGTGCCCGCGCTGGCCGCTTCCAGCGGCGAAACCCTGCGCCAGCTGGCCCTGCACGACCAGGGCATCGTCTGCCTGTCCGACTTCATGACGCGCGACGATATCGCCGCCGGCCGCCTGGTCAAGGTGCTCGAACCGTTCTCCACGGGCTACCGCCAGCAGATCCACGCCGTCTACTACCGCAACACGCAGCTGGCGCAGCGCATCAGCTGCTTCCTCGAATTCCTGCAGCACAAGCTGTAGCCCTTGCGCATGGACGAAGCCGGCATGCAGTGTCCGACGTGCGGCGTCTACGGCGACCTGCTGCGCGCCACGGTCCGCAAGACGGGGCAGCAGGCGATCGTCTGCACGGAATGCGATTTCCTGTGGCCGCATCCGGGACAGCCGTTCGATCTGGCCCGCGCCACGGACGTGGCGTCGTTCCTGGCGCTCGCCGGCCTCGATGACGACTGGGACGAACTTGCGCTCGGGGCGAGAGTGGCGAGAGTGGCGCTGCCATAGCGCTGCCATGCCCCTGCTTTCATTTCCCGTAATACTACGTAAATACAAATGAATAGTTCAGGAGTATAGTATTCATTCGTATGGAATATGTCGGACCCGGCACATCGACCAAGGCGCTGGCGCCAGACGGGGGAGGCGCTTCCTCCGCCTGGCGCGGCAGGCAAGACGCGGCGGCCGGGATGCGGGAGGCGGATGCCATACGGCGTGCTTCATGCAGCGCACGGTGCCGGGCGGCGTTTGTCGCCGGGTGCGCGGGCGCCGCGGTGGAGCGCATGACGGTGGTGCTGATCAAATGATGAGCGACTCCCCGACCCCGAGCCGTTTTTTTGTGCTCCTTCTCCTGGACCCTGGCGCTGGACTCCAAGCCCCACCTTGATCCGCTGATCCCACAAAAACATTCGATCATGCTGGCACTGCCGTTATCTTTCTTGTCACCTTGAGCCTGCTGCACATGGCTCGGATGGCTGTGTATAGACTATCGGAGTACAACATAAAATGATGAATGATCTTCATTCAAAACCAGGGAACTCTTCAGCAGCAAATATAGGCAGGATACTGTTTTCCCTCGTCGTTCTGCTGGTGGCGCTGGCGCTGGTGTATGGCGGCGGCAAGCTGGCGGGGCTGGGCGGCTCAAGCTATTACCTGATCGCCGGCCTCGCTTATCTGGCCCTGGCCATCCTCTTCTTCCTGCGCAAACGCGCCGCCACGACGCTGTCCGTCATCATCTTCCTCGCGACCTGCGTCTGGGCCTTGTACGAGGTCGGGCAGCTCAGCTACTGGGAACTGCTGCCGCGCGTGGTCGTCCCCGCCGTCATCCTGATGTTCAGCCTGTGGGTGGGCGCCGCCTTGCCGGGCAGTTCGCCGGGCCAGCGCCGCTTGGCGAACTGGTGCGGGCTGGGCCTGTTCGTGGCCCTGGCCGCCACGCTGGTCGCCGCTTTCTTCCCGCACGGCGTGATCGCCAATCCCGGCGCCACGGCCGATGCCGTTGCCAGCACCCGGGCCTCCGACAGCGCGCCCGAAAACTGGGAATTCTTTGGCCGCGACGCCTCGGGCACGCGCTTCGCGCCCTACACGCAAATCACGCCTGGCAACGTCAAGGACCTGCAAGTGGCCTGGACTTACCGGACGGGCCGCCGCACCACCGGTCCCGGCGCCGGTGTCGATGAAAACACGCCTTTGCAAATTGGCAATGTGCTGTACTCGTGCACGCCGGAAAATGTGGTGACGGCGCTCGACGGCGACATGGGCAAGCCGCTGTGGAAGTTCGATCCGCACGCGAAAAGCGCGGAACACGTGACGTGCCGCGGCGTCGGCTACCACGACATCGACAAGGACGGCAGCCTGAGCGCGGCCGTCAAGGCCTCGTATGCGCCGCAGGCGCAATGCCGCCAGCGCATCCTGGTATCGTCCGTCGATGCCCGCCTGTTCGCGCTCGATGCGCACACGGGCGCCCTGTGCCAGGACTTTGGCGACAAGGGTTATGTCGACCTGAAGAAAGGCATGGGCCCGACGGAAAACAGCAAGCGCTATCATCCTACCTCGCTGCCGGTCGTCCTGGGCCACCTGACGGTGGTGGGCGGCTGGGTGCGCGATATCATCGCCGGCGAGCCTTCCGGCGCCGTGCGCGCATTCGACGTGTTGACAGGCAAGCTGGCCTGGGCCTGGGACGTGGGCGCGCCCGACAGCGCCGACACCACGGCGCCGCAGCACCAGTTCGCGCTGGACACGCCCAACGTGTGGACCGTGCCGACCTACGACCAGGCCCTGAACCTGTTGTACTTGCCGACCGGCAATGGCCCGCCTGACTACTGGGGCGGCGACCGCAACGCCGTCAAGGAAAAATACGGCTCGGCCATCGTCGCCGTCGACGCTTCGACCGGCAAGGCCAAATGGGTCTACCAGATGGTGCACCACGATGTGTGGGACTTTGACTTGCCGTCGCAGCCCGTGCTGTACGACATGAAGAATGCCCAGGGCGGGAAGACGCCGGTGCTGATCCAGACCACCAAGACGGGCCATATCTTCGTGCTGGACCGCCGTACCGGCAAGCCTTTCACGGAAGTGCAGGAACGCGCCGTGCCGACCGCGCCCGCCGCCCACGGCGAGCACCTGTCGCCCACGCAGCCGTATTCCGTCGGCATGCCCGTCATCGGCGCCGATCCCCTGACGGAAAAATCCATGTGGGGCGTGACCACCTTCGACCAGCTGTATTGCCGCATCCTCTTCAAGGATTCCGTCTACGTGGGGCCGTTTACGCCGCCGAGCGAAAAACCGTACATCGAGTGGCCGAGCCTGCTGGGCGGCATGAACTGGGGCGGCATGTCCATCGATGAAAACACGGGCATGATGTTCGTCAACGACATGCGCATGCCGCTGCGCATGTCGCTGGTGACGCAGGAAAACACGAAGAAGTTCAAGGTCTCGACCGATGAAGTGCCCGGTTTCATGGGCACCATCCGTCCGCAGGTGGCTGGCATTTACGGCGGCGTGAAGATCGACATCATGCAGTCGCCGCTGGGCGTGCCATGCAACAATCCGCCGTTCGGCAGCATGAGCGCCATCGACCTGAACACGCAGAAACTCGTGTGGCAGGTGCCGCTGGGCACGGTCAAGGATACGGGCCCGCTGGGCATCAAGACGCACTTGCCGATCCCGCTGGGCATGCCGACCCTCGGCGGCCCCACCTCGACGGCCTCCGGCCTGGTGTTTTTCGCCGGCACGCAGGATTACTACCTGCGGGCGCTCGACTCGGCCAGCGGCAAGGAGGTGTGGAAAGCGCGCCTGCCGGTGGGTGCCGTGGCCGCGCCGCTGATCTACAAGTCGCCGGCGACCGGCAAGCAGTACGTGGTCATTTCCGCGGGCGGCATGAGCCATTCGCCCGATGTGGGCGACTACATCATCGCCTATGCCTTGCCCGATAGCATCACGAAGAAATAAGCCGCTGGCGCAGGCTGTCACTCAATAATCCCCACGCGCTGGGGATTATTTTTGTCCGCAGCCCGCAGCCCGCAGCCCGCTGCCCGCATGCGGGCGCTAGGCGGCCGTGATGGCTTCGCTGCCCAGCAGCAGCTCCACTTCCTGCGCCGGCAGCGGATGGCTGAAATAAAAGCCCTGCGCTTCGTCGCAGCCGTGGCGGCGCAAGTATTCCAGCTGTTCCAGCGTTTCCACGCCTTCGGCCACCACGCGCAGTTTCAAATTGTGCGCCAGCGCGATGATGGAGACGACGATGGCCGCGTCGTCCGCGTCGCGCGCCACGTCGCCGACAAAACTGCGGTCGATCTTCAGCACGTCGATGGGGAAGGTGCGCAGGTAGGCAAAGCTGGAATAGCCGGTGCCGAAATCGTCGATCGACAGCTGCACCCCCAGCGCCTTCATGTCGTGCAGCTGGCTTACGGCCAGCGCCACGTCGTGCATGAACAGGCTTTCCGTCAATTCCAGTTCCAGGCAGCCGGGCGCCAGGCCCGTCTCGTCGAGCACCGCGGCGATCGAGGCGACCAGGTTCGGCTCGTTGAACTGGCGCGCCGACAGGTTCACGGCCAGGCGCAGCGGACCCAGTCCCGCCGCATGCCAGGCCTGCATCTGCGCGCAAGCCTGGCGCATGACCCAGGCGCCGATCGGCACGATCAGGCCCGTATCCTCGGCCAGCGCGATGAAGCGCTGCGGCGCCACCATGCCCAGGTCCGGATGGCGCCAGCGCAGCAGCGCTTCCACGCCGACGATGCGCCCGCTGGCCAGGTCCACCTGCGGCTGGTAATGCAGCACGAACTGTTCGCGCTCCAGCGCATTGCGCAGCGCCGTCTCGATGCGCAGGCGCTCCAGGGTGGCCTGGTTCATGGCCGTCGTGTAGAACTTGATGTTGTTGCGGCCCTGTTTCTTGGCGCAGTACATGGCGATGTCGGCCTGCTCGATCAGGTTCTGCGTCTCGCCATTCAGGGTCACGTCGCCCGGCGCATCGTAGCGCGACATGTCGTAGACGGCCACGCCGATGCTGCAGGTGACGAAAAATTCCTTGCCGTCGAGCAGTACCGGCTGCGCCACGGCATCCATCACGCGCTGCACGATGGCGCTGCTGAGGGTTTCGCCGGCCTGCTCGCACAGGATGGTGACAAATTCGTCGCCGGACAGGCGCGCCACGGTGTCGCTTTCGCGCAGGCTGGCCTGCAGGCGCGCGGCGATGGTTTTCAGCAGCTGGTCGCCCGCCTTGTGGCCCAGGCTGTCGTTGACGAACTTGAAACGGTCGAGGTCGATCAGCAGCACCCACAGCGCGCGGTTCTTGCGGCGCGATAAAGCCATCGCTTGCGCCAGGCGGTCGCGCAGCAGGGCGCGGTTGGGCAGGCCCGTCAGCACGTCGTGGTGGGCGATATGCTGGATCTGCTGTTCGGCCAGCTTGCGTTCCGTGATTTCGGAACCCGTGCCGCGATAACCGCGAAATTCGCCCAGCTCGTTGAACAGCGGCTCGCCATTGATGCTGAACCAGCGCAGCTGGCCGTCGCGGTCGTGCATCGCGTATTCGAGGTTGGAAAACGGCTGGTGCGCTTCCAGGTTGGCGATGTGCTGCTTGCCCCAGCGCGAATTGCGCATGTCCGGGTTGTTGTCCCAGCGCGTCATGCCAATGAAGCGTTCCAGCGGCATGTTCGATTTGTCCGTGAAACCGCTGGTGATGTGCGTGAAGCAGAAGTGCACGTCCTGCTCCCAGTACCAGTCCGAGGACAGGGCCAGCAGGCGGCGGAAGCGCTTCTCGCTCTCCTGCAGCGCGCGTTCCGTGCGCTGGCGCGCGCGCACGTCGGCGCTGAGCAGCTCGTTGCTGCGCTTCAGGTCGGCAGTGCGCTGTTCCACCAGCAGCTGCACGCGGCGCGAGCGCTGCGTCAGCGATTGCACGAAGGCGGCCGTCAGCACGCTGAACAGCAAGCCGGCGATGAGCGTGAACAGGGAGCCCAGGTGGTCGGCCAGGAAAGGGCGCGGATGGGCCACCACGCGCACGTGCCATGGCCGCCCGGCCGACGAGAACGCCCGGTCATAGTGGCTGTGGTAGGCGAACTGCAGCCAGGGCGGCAGCGATTCCCAGGCGTTGCCCGCCTGCGGCGCCGGCGCCTGGCCATGCTGGAAGATGCGCTGGCGCGGATCGGCGCCGGCGTCCGCATACACGCTGATCTCCAGCTGCGGATCGCCCAGCAGGTCGGCGCCCTCGAGGATTTTCTGTACCAGTTCGCTGGCGCGGATGACGGCCGCCGTGTCGCCCACCAGCGCCGCGCGCCGCTGCGCCACCGTCTGCAGGGGTACGCCGTGGCGGTACACGGGGCGCAGGATGACAAAGCCCCGCTGCGGCCCCTGCGCCAGGGCCAGCAGGCCGGTGGCCGTGGTCTGGCCGCTGAGCACCGCCTGTTCCAGCGCGCCCGCCAGCAAGCCGTCCGGACGCACGTTCAGGCCGAAGGCGGGGCGGTTGCCCTGCAGCGGTTCCAGGTAGTCCACCACCAGGTAGCTGGCGTGCGCGGCGACCGGCACGACGACGCCGTCGCGCATCTCCGTCATGGCGTAGCCGGGGACCACGCGCCGCAGGTCGGCCTCGAACGCGGCGCGCTGCGCGTGGGGCACGAGGCGGTGGAAATTGAAGGCCTGGATGAAGGGGTGGCGCTGCAGCAGGGGCGTGGTGAAATCATGGAATTGCGCGCGCGTGACGGGCACGACGGCGGCAAACAGCTGGTTGGTGGTGGTCAGCACTTCCACCGCGTCATCGAGGCCCTGCTCGATGGCAGCCACCCTGGCGCCGGCGCGCTGCTGCAGGCTCAGGCTCATCTTGTCGTATTCGAGCTGGCTGATGGCGGCGAACAGCACGGCCGTCACGCTGACGCCGCAGGCAAAGGTCAGCGCGGCCGCGGCGGAAATCGACAATGGCAGGCGGCCACGCAACATGGGTTTTCCTATTTCACTTCATGGACATCATCATTCGGCGGCGCCTGCCGGCCCGCGAAGGCGATAGTTTGTCATAAACGGCAACAGGCATGCTGATTTTGCACCAATTCGCTGCTAATAAGCAACAATATAGTTGCCCATGAAGAATGACTATCAGTCGCTGGCGTCACCCGAGCGGCGCCGCAAGCGCCATAGCTGCCATGCGGGCAGCAGGCGGTTCAGCAGGGACAGCCCGGCGGCGCGGCGCCAGCGCGCCAGGCGCACGCTGCGCATGGCGCGGCCGCCGCCGTGCTGGTCGGGCTTGGCGGCGAAGACGATGCGGTTGTTGCCGGCGATGCCGTCGAAGCTGCACACGGCGCCGCGGAAGGTCAGCATCAGGCGCTGCAGCATGGCGGGGTAGTGCTCGTCATAGCTGAACAGGTTGGCCACCAGTACGCCGCCTGGCTGCAGCGCGCGCAGGCAGTCCGCATAGAAGCGCGCGCTGCCCAGGGCGGGCGGCAAGCCCGTCTCGTCGTAGCCGTCGAGCAGCAGCACGTCGGCGCAGCCCGGGTGCTGGCGGATGTAGCTGACGGCGTCCGTTTCGATGATGCGCAGGCGGGCGTCGTCGGGCGGCAGCATGAATTGCTCGCGCAGGGCGATGACGTCGGCGCGCAGTTCCAGCACGGTGATGCGCGCCCCGGGCAGGTGGCGGTGGCAGAATTTCAGCAGCGAGCCGCCGCCCAGGCCCACCATCAGGATATGCCGCGGACGGGGCACGAACAGGGTAAAGCACATCATGGCGCGCGCATAGCGCAGCAGCAGGTAGTCGGGGCGCGACAGCAGCATTTCGCTCTGGATCATGCCGGGCTGGAATTCCAGGCGGGGCCGGTCGCCGCAAGTGTGCACCTGGGGCGCGGGCAGGGGGGAGGACAGGCTATCCGGCATGGGTGAAAATCGCTGCGTGAACGTGGGTGGATGTTTTGTTGCATTCAGAGAAATCTGATAAGCTCCCGTGAGCATACCCGATTATAATCCGCACACAATGTGCGCAATGGCGCGGCGGGCTGGCCACCTGCCGTTCCAGGCGTGGTTTCGAGCGCGGCGCAAGGCATTACAAGGCTGGCGCCGGCAAGGCCGCGCAGCCGGGCACCATGGAGATACGCATGTTTTTGGATCACCCCATCATTACGGCCACAAACAGTTTTACCGAACCGGACCGCATCGAGCGGCTGACGCGCGTGTATGGCTACGCGGCGGCGCTGGCCGACCAGGCCGCCAACTTCGTTTTCATCGAAAAAGTGGCGCAGATCCATGACCACAAGGGCACCCTGATCGTGTTCTGGCACGAGGCGCCCAGCGAGGCGGAAAAGCATTACTTCGTGCAGGCCTGGGCCAGCAAGGTCGGCGACGGCAGCACCAATGTCGAACACGAAATCTGACACAAGCAGCCGCGCCAGCGCGGCGATGGCGTAACCCATGGATATCAAGACCCTGGTACTGGCCCTGGCGCTCGGCAACCTGAGCCTGTGCGCGGCGCTGTTCTTCTTCGAATACGAGCGCAAGAAGTCGCTCAGCATGTCCACCTGGGCGGTGGCCAAGCAATGCCAGGCCGTGGCCTGGTGTTTGCTGTATTTCCGCGGCGTGCTGCCCGACGTGCTGTCCATCTTGCTGGGCAACAGCCTGCTGTTTGCCGGCATGGCGCTCGACGCCGGCGCGCTGTGGCAGGCGGCCGGGCGCGGCAACTGGCGCCGCTACCTGCTGCCGGCGCTGGGGCTGTCGATCGCGCTGTTCGCTGGCTGCTACCTGTTCGACGTGGCGCCGCTGCTGCGCAGCGCCGGCGGCTCGCTGATCGTCGCCGGCTTCTTCCTCGCCGGCGTGGCCGCGCTGTGCCTGAAGTGGCGCGAAGCGAGCATGCTGCGCCGCTTCCTCGTCGTCAGCATGGGCATCTTGTCGCTGCTGATCGCCGCGCGCGGCGTGCTGGCCGCCGCCGTGCCGGGCTTCGATGCGGAATTGATGCAGCTGGCCGGTTTCGGCGCGCTGTACCTGATGATGCTGACGAACGCCTTCGGCTATCTGCTGCTGTCGCGCGAAAAGCTGGGCGGCGAACTGGCGCGCCTGGAAGTGATCGACACGGCCACGGGCGTGCCGAACCGGCGCGGCTTTTACCAAGCACTGGCGCCGTGGATGGCGCTGGCGCGCCGGCCCGGCCTGCCGACGGCGCTGGTGGTGCTCAATATCGACCATTTCAAGCGCGTCAACGACAGCTACGGCCACCCGGTGGGCGACGCGGTGCTGAAAGCCATCGTCGACGCTTGCCGCCAGCAATTGCGCGACAGTGATTTGATGGGCCGCCTGGGCGGCGCCGAATTCGCCATCCAGCTGCCGCGCACCAGCCTGGCCGATGCGCTGATGGTGGCCGAGCGCATCCGCGCCGCCGTCGCGGCGCTGCCCGTCAAGACGGAGCGCGCCGTGCTGCAGCTGACGGCCAGCCTGGGCGTGACCACCATCCGCGCCGAGGACAGCACCGTCAGCCTGTTCAAGCGCGCCGACGAAGCGCTGCAGGCGGCCAAGCAGGCGGGCCGCAACCAGGTGAAGGAAGCGCAGGGCGCCAGCACGCTGGACGTGTAAGCCGCCTACTTCTTGCGCGAACCCAGCCAGCTGGGCTCCTTGCCGCATTCCTTGCTCAGGAACAGGGCGTCGAGGCCGGGATCGCAGCGCCGGTCAGGCGCCTTCATCGGCTCCACGTTCAGCCATTCGCTCCTGGGCAAAATCTTTTCCTCGCGCGGCGCCACCGCGGGCGCGGGCGGCAGGCTGTCCTGCCATTTCGGCGCGGCGGCCGGCGCCGGCGGGGTGGCCCAGTCCACGGCCACCTGCTGCGCCGTGCCGGCGTCCGCGGCTGGCGTTTCCTCGCCTGCCTGCGCGGCCGCGCACAGCAAGCTGCCGGCGAATGCGAACAACACCGTGCGCGAGGCTGCGCTCCATACTGAAATCATGCTTGCTCCTTGGTCGATGCCGGGAAGGCGTGCCCTCCAGTATGACGGGGTTCAAAGGCAAAAAGACAAGAAAATTGAAACTGCATGTTACCAAAGGGACTATAGTTACGGGTAGCAAGCAGGTGCGTCGCGGCAAGGTGGCCATCGACGCGCGGTGCCGGGCATGGTGCCGGGCATAGTCAAGCGGGCATGTGAATCTCCTAACTTTCCTTTAAGCAAAGCAAGTTATCCTGTGGGGCGGGCATCTGTGCCGCAGTTGCCATCCGCACGCAGTTCCTCTTTTTTACTCTTGCAAGGCCCATCATGAAAAGTCTCAAATCCCTGCCAGTATGGCCCCTTGCCGCGCCGGTTGCCGGCTGGCTGTTCCTGTTCGGCTCCACCTTCAACTTCGGCGGCGCCTACCAGATACTGCTCGTCGCCGGCTTGATCGGCAGCGTGCTGGCCGCCGTCTACCACGCGGAAGTGGTGGCGCACCGCATCGGCGAACCGTACGGCACCCTGGTGCTGGCGCTGGCCGTGACCCTGATCGAAGTGGCGCTGATCGTCTCGCTGATGCTGGCGGGCGGGCCGGAAACCACGGGCCTGGCGCGCGACACGGTGTTTGCCGCCATCATGATCATTTTGAACGGCATCGTCGGCATCTGCCTGCTGCTGGGCGCCGGCCGGCACAAGGAGCAGACTTTCGGCCTGCTGGGCGTGAGCGCGTCGCTGGCCACCCTGGCGGCCATCGCCATCCTGACCCTGGTGCTGCCGAACTACACTTCCAGCGCGGCTGGCCCGTTCTACAATTCCAGCCAGCTGATTTTCATCGCCGTCATTTCCCTCGTCCTGTACGGCACCTTCGTGCTGGTGCAGACCGTGCGCCACCGCGATTATTTCTTGCCCAAGGAAGCCGTGGGCGACGAGGAAGTGCATGCCGAGCCGCCGACGCCCGCCGTCGCCTGGATCAGCGCCGGCGCCTTGCTGGTGTGCCTGGGCGCCGTGGTGCTGCTGGCCAAGTCGCTGGCGCCCGCGCTGGAGACGGCCATTGCCGCCATGGGCGCGCCGAAAACCCTGGTCGGCATCGTCATCGCCGCCATCGTGCTGCTGCCCGAAGGCCTGGCCGCCGTGCGCGCCGCCCGCGCCAACCGCCTGCAAACGAGCTTGAACCTGGCGCTCGGCTCCGCCCTGGCCAGCATCGGCCTGACGATTCCCGCCGTGGTGGTGGTGTCGCTGGCCACGGGCCTGACCATCACCCTGGGCCTCGACATCAAGTCGACGGTGCTGCTGCTGCTGTCGCTGATGGTGGCCACGCTGTCGCTGGGCACGGGCCGCACCACGGTCATGCAGGGCACCGTGCACTTGGTGATTTTCGCCGTCTACCTGTTCACCACAATAGTGCCGTAAGCCTGCGGCAGCGGCCGCTGTTTTGTCACAATCCTGTCACGCTGCTGTCATACGATGGGGGTAGTGTGGTAGGATTTTTAAATCGTTTAAATGATTTATATAGTTTAGCAACTGAGTTTGCCAACTTTTTTCGGTTGGTATTGCAATGACAAGACAAGAGGCCAGTATGTATGCAGCGGTGGACCTGGGGTCCAACAGTTTTCGTTTACACGTCGGCAAGCACGATGGCGACACCATCCGCGTCATCAAGAGCGTGCGCGACCCGATCCGCCTGGCCGCCGGCCTGGACGCCAATGGCGACCTGACCGAGGCGGCCATGCAGGCGGCGCTGGCTTGCCTGCAGCGCTTTCGTGCCATCCTCGCCGGCTATGAACTCGACGCCGTGCGCGTGGTGGCCACGTCGGCCATGCGCGTGGCGCGCAACGGCGCCGTCTTCCTGCCGCTGGCCGAGCAAGCCATCGGCTACCCGATCGAAATCATCTCGGGCGAGGAAGAGGGGCGTCTGATCTACATGGGCGTGGCCAATTCGCTGGCCATTCCCGGCGAACGCCGGCTGGTGATGGACATTGGCGGCGGCTCCACGGAACTGATACTGGGACGCGGCCACGATATCGAGCGGGTCGAATCGTTCAGCCTGGGCACCGTCAAGCAAAGCCTGTCATTCTTCATCGGCGGGCGCATCGACGCGCCGTCGTTCGAGGCGGCGATTTTGTCGGCGCGCAGCCATTTCGAGGACGCTGCGCCGCCCTACCATCCGCAGTACTGGAAGACGGCTTACGGCTCGTCCGGTACCATCCGCACGATCGCCGACATCATCGCCCGCAACAAGCTGGGCGATGGCTTGCTCACCGGCGCCAGTCTCGATGCGCTGGCGCGGCGCTTCATCGAACTGGGCCACACCAGCCGCATCGACATGCCCGGCCTGCGGCCCGACCGCGCCAGCACCATCGTCGGCGGCCTGGCCATCCTGATCGGCCTGTTCCGCGAACTCGACATTCCCGTCATGACGCCGATCGAGGCGGGCTTGCGCATGGGCGTGATGTGGGACCTGTACCTGCGCTCGACCAAGCGCGACCGCCGCGAGCAGTCGGTGCAGGGCTGCATGGACAAATTCCATATCGACCAGCAGCGCGCCGGCCGGGTGGCCGAGCAGGCGCTGGCCATGTA
>CAUSDR010000098.1:0-15351 GCA_963530105.1 uncultured Janthinobacterium sp. | reverse complement strand
TGGTCCGAGCTGACGCCCTGCAATGGCCATTTCCGCGACCTGGCCGAGATGGTCAAGCGCGGCGTGCTGGAAGCGGGCGGTTTTCCCGTCGAGTTTCCCGTGATGTCGCTGGGCGAGACGAACCTGCGGCCCACGGCCATGCTGTTCCGGAACCTGGCCAGCATGGACGTGGAAGAATCGATCCGCGCCAACCCGATCGACGGCGTGGTGCTGCTGACGGGTTGCGACAAGACCACGCCGGCGCTGCTGATGGGCGCGGCCAGCGTGGACTTGCCCACCATCGTGCTGTCCGGCGGTCCCATGCTGAACGGGAATTACCGCGGCCAGCCCATTGGCTCGGGCACGGACGTGTGGAAGTTTTCCGAAGACGTGCGCGCCGGGCGCATGACCTCAAACGAATTCAAGCAGGCCGAATCGTGCATGTCGCGTTCCGCCGGCCATTGCATGACCATGGGTACGGCATCCACCATGGCCAGCATGGTCGAAGCGCTGGGCGTGACCTTGCCTGGCAATGCGGCCATCCCCGCCGTCGATGCGCGCCGCAAGCTGCAGGCGCAGCTGACGGGCCGGCGCATCGTCGGCATGGTGCATGAAGACTTGAAACTGTCGCAGATACTGACCCGTGAAGCGTTTGAAAACGCCATCATGGTCAACGGCGCCATCGGCGGCTCGACCAATGCGGTGATCCACCTGCTGGCCATCGCGGGGCGCATCGGCGTGGACATGCGCCTGGCGGACTGGGACCGCCTGGGCCGCGACATTCCGTGCCTGCTGAACCTGATGCCGTCAGGGCAGTACCTGATGGAAGATTTTTACTATGCGGGCGGCCTGCCCGTCATCATCCGCGACTTGCTGGGCAAGCTGCATGGCGAGGCCTTGACGGTGACGGGCGCCAGCCTGGCCATCAACGTGGCGGAAGCGGAGAATTTCAATCCGCAGGTGATCACGCCGCTGGCGCAGCCATTCAAGGAAGAGGGCGGCATCGCCGTCCTGCATGGCAACCTGGCGCCGCGCGGCGCCGTCATCAAGCCGTCGGCCGCCACGCCCGCGCTGATGCAGCACCGGGGCCGCGCCGTCGTCTTCAACAGCATCGAACACTATAAAAAGAGAGTCGATGATCCCGCACTCGATATCGACGCCAGCTGCGTGATGGTGCTGCAAAACTGCGGCCCGCAGGGTTATCCTGGCATGGCGGAAGTGGGCAACATGGGACTGCCGAAAAAACTGCTGGAAAAGGGCGTGCGCGACATGGTGCGCATCTCGGACGCGCGCATGAGCGGCACGGCGTATGGCACGGTGGTGCTGCACGTGGCGCCGGAAGCTGCCGTGGGCGGTCCGCTGGCCCTGGTGCGCGACGGCGACATGATCGAGCTGGACGTGGAAGGCCGGCGCCTGCACCTGGACGTCGACGAGGCGGAACTGGCGCGCCGGCGCGCCGAGTGGTCGGCGCCGCTGCCGGCCATGAAGGGCGGCTATCAGTCGATGTACATCAAGCACGTGACGCAGGCCGATGAAGGCGCGGATCTCGACTTTCTCGTCGGCTGCCGTGGCTCGGCGGTGCCGCGCGAATCGCATTAAACGAAAAATAAAAAGGAAACAAGATGGGGACACAGGCCCAATTACTGGTCGATGCGCAGAATTTCCTCGGTGAGGGCGTACGCTGGTGCGAACGCAGCGGCCGGGTTTTCTGGACGAATATCGAAGGCTGCCAGCTGCACGCGCTGGAGCTGGCCACGGGGGCACGCCAGACCTGGGACATGCCCGAACGCCTGGCCTGTTTCGCGCAGACGGACAGGGACGACATCCTGCTGCTGGGACTTGCCTCGCGCCTGGCGTGGTTTGACGCGCGCAGCGGGGCCGTCACGCCCTTGCACACGGTGGAGGGCGACCTGCCCATGACGCGCCTGAACGATGGCCGCTGCGACCGCCAGGGACGCTTTGTCTTTGGCACGCTCGATGAACGTCCGTGCCGCGACGCCATCGCCAGCTTCTATCGCCTCAACCTGGACTTGAGCCTGGAGCGCTTGCCGTTGCCGGCGATCGCCATCTCGAACAGCATCTGCTTCAGCGTCGATGGCACGGCCATGTATTTTTGCGATTCGATGAAAAAAGCCATTTACCGCTGGGACGACTACCTGGGCGGCGACGCCAGCCGGGTGCGCGTGTTCGCCGTGCTCGATGATGGCCCGGGTGCGGCCGATGGCGCCACCATCGACGCGGACGATCACCTGTGGAGCGCGCAGTGGGGCGCCGGTAAAGTGCTGCGCTTCGCGCCCGATGGCAGCGTCGAGCGCTCGGTGAGCCTGCCCGTCTCGCAGCCCAGCTGCGTGAGCCTCGGTGGTGGTGCTTTTGACGAATTGTTCATCACCACGGCGCAGGAAAGCCTGGCGCCGGCGCAGCTGGCGGCCGAACCTTTGGCCGGTGGGCTGTTCCATGCGCGCCAGCCGGGCGTGCGCGGCTTGCCGGAAGTGCGCTTCGGCGCCAAGCCGGCCTGAATGGAGAAAAACATGGACAAGCATACGGTTTTCCAGGGCATCCTCGAGCGGGGCATGGTGGGTATCGTGCGCGCCGACTCCGCGCAGGCAGCCGTGCAGATCGCCGAGGCATGCATCGCCGGCGGCATCACGGCGCTGGAAGTGGCGTTTACCACGCCCGATACGCTGGGCGTGCTGCGCACCCTGCGCGAACGCCATGGCCATGACGTGCTGCTGGGCGCGGGCACGGTGCTCGATGCCGAGACGGCGCGCGCCGCCATCCTGGCCGGCGCACAGTTCATCATTTCGCCCGGAGTCAATGTGGACACCATCGCGCTGTGCCGGCGCTACCAGGTGCTGGCCATGCCAGGCGCGATGACGCCCACGGAAATCGTCACGGCCCTGCAGGCCGGCGCCGACATCGTCAAGGTCTTTCCCGCCGAGATGTTTGGCCCCGCCTACATCAAGGCCTTGCGCGCACCGTTGCCGCAGGCGCCCTTGATGCCGACGGGCGGCGTGACGGTGGAAAACCTGGCCGAGTGGTTCGCCAGCGGCGCCGTCGCCGTCGGCATCGGCAGCAGCCTGAGCGGCCCGGGCGCGAAGGGAGATTACGCGGCCGTGACGGCGCGTGCGCGGGAATTCGTGGCGCAGCTGGCGGCGCTGCGCTCTCAGAACAGCTTCTTTCTGAGAAAACCGTAGCGAGCGGACGTGAGTTGTGGCTGAGAAGCGGAGCTGTGCGTGCGCACACTGAGCACCGGAGGCCGCAAATCGCGCCGCGCAGCAGGGTTTTTCTGCTACGCTAGGTGGGCAATGTCGCACGCCTTACTACAGAAAAAATATGTCCAACATCGCCCGCATCCTGCAAGACAGCCGCATCATCGCCATCGTCGGCATGTCCGACAAGCCGGAACGCGCCAGCCACGAGGTGGCCGCTTACCTGCTGCAGCATGGCTACCGCGTGCTGCCCGTCAATCCGGCCCTGGCCGGCAAGGAAGTGCTGGGCCAGCGCGCCTACGCCAGCCTGACGGAGGCTGCGAGCGCGGTGGCGCCCGCGCGCATCGACATCGTCGATTGCTTCCGCAAGTCCGAGGATATCCTGCCCATCGCCGAGGAAGCCATTGCCGTCAAGGCGGGCTGCCTGTGGCTGCAGCTCGACGTCATCAACGAGGCGGCGGCGCAGCTGGCACGGGCGGCGGGGCTGGAGGTGGTGATGGATCATTGCACGAAAATCGAGCACCGCAAGCTGGCGGTGGCGGCATGAAGGCGCGCACGCAGTTCCGCGCCGGCAAGGACTATGCACTGGACGAGGATTTCGCCGGCAAGCGCCTGCTGGGCGCCGCCACCAAGGCGACCAACAAGAAGCTGACGGCGGCGCAGTGCAAGGCGCTGGACCGCGAGGAAACCGTGGCCTTGACGGCGCAGATCGCCGAGTGCCAGAGCATGCTGTACGCGCAGCGCAAGAAGAAGGTGCTGCTGGTCTTGCAGGGCATGGATACCTCGGGCAAGGACGGTACCGTCAAGGCGATTTTCAGCAATATCAACCCGATGGGCATCCGCGCCGTGGCCTTCAAGGGGCCGACGGACATCGAACTGGCGCACGACTATCTGTGGCGCGTGCACCAGCACGTGCCCGTGAAGGGCGAGATCGCCATCTTCAACCGCAGCCACTACGAGGATGTGCTGATCACGCGCGTGCAGGACATGATCGACAAGCCGGAATGCCAGCGCCGCTACGCGCAGATCCGCGATTTCGAGCGCATGCTGAGCGAAACGGGCACCGTCATCCTGAAAATTTTCCTGCATATCTCCAAGGACGAGCAGCGCGGACGCTTGCAGGAGCGGCTCGACGATCCCGACCGCCAATGGAAGTTTGATCCCAACGATATTGCCCAGCGCAAGAAGTGGGACGCCTACCAGCGCGCCTATGAAACGGCGATCCGCGAGACGGACGCCGACCACGCGCCGTGGTATGTGGTGCCGTCCAATTCCAAGACCCAGCGCAACCTGGTGGTGGCGTCCCTGCTGCTGGAAACCCTGCAGGGCATGAAGCTCGCGTATCCGCCGCCGGACCCGAAGCTGTCGTCCTTCAAGGTCGAGTAAATACGCGGGCGATTCGGCCGTCCGCCTGCGGAATCGGCCGCGCTGTGGCATAGTATCTCCCGTCGATAATTCAAACCAGACCGGAGATCCATATGCTGCAGTTGAAAGATCCTACCTTGTTGCGTCACCAGGCTTACCTGAATGGAGCCTGGGTCGATGCCGATGGTGGCCAGACGATTAATGTGAGCAATCCCGCCACGGGCGAGCATATCGGCACGGTGCCCCTGATGGGTGCGGCCGAGACGCGCCGCGCCATCGAGGCGGCCAATGCGGCCTGGCCCGCGTGGCGCAAGAAGACGGCCAAGGAGCGCGCGTCCGTGCTGCGCCGCTGGCACGACCTGATTCTGGAAAACGCCGACGACCTGGCGCTGATCATGACCACCGAGCAGGGCAAGCCCCTGCCGGAAGCGAAGGGCGAAGTGCAGTTTGGCGCTTCGTTCATCGAGTGGTTTGCCGAGGAAGGCAAGCGCGTCTCGGGCGACACCCTGCAGTCGCCGTGGCCGGATCGCCGCCTCGTCATCACCAAGGAGCCGATCGGCGTGTGCGCCGCCATCACGCCGTGGAATTTCCCTGCCGCGATGATCACGCGCAAGGTAGGCCCGGCCCTGGCGGCCGGCTGCCCGATGGTCTTGAAACCTGCCGAAGCGACGCCGTTTTCCGCACTGGCGCTGGCCGTGCTGGCTGAGCGCGCGGGCGTGCCTGCCGGCGTGTTCAGCATCGTCACGGGCGCGCCAAAGGAGATCGGTGGCGAAATGACGTCGAACCCCATCGTGCGCAAGCTGACCTTCACTGGCTCGACGCAGGTGGGCCGTCTGCTGGCGGAACAGTGCGCGCCGACGATCAAGAAGCTGTCGCTGGAACTGGGCGGCAATGCGCCGTTCATCGTCTTCGACGACGCCGACCTGGATGCGGCCGTGGAAGGCGCCATCGCCTCGAAATACCGCAACGCGGGCCAGACCTGCGTGTGCGCCAACCGCCTGTACGTGCAGGACAGCGTGTATGAAGCGTTCGCCGAAAAACTGGTGGCGGCCGTGGCCAAGCTGAAGGTAGGCAATGGCATCGAGGCGGGTGTCACGCAAGGTCCGCTGATCGATGACAAGGCCGTCGCCAAGGTGGAAGAGCACGTGGCCGACGCGCTGGGCAAGGGCGGCCGCCTGCTGGCCGGCGGCAAGCGCCATGCGCTGGGCAATGGCTTTTTCGAGCCGACCATCATCGCCGACGTGACGAACGACATGCGCGTGGCCACCGAAGAAACCTTCGGCCCGCTGGCGCCGCTGTTCCGCTTCAAGACGGACGATGAAGTCATCGCCCTGGCCAACAACACGGAATTCGGCCTGGCCGCCTACTTCTATTCGCGCGACATCGGCCGCATCTGGCGCGTGGCCGAAGGCCTGGAAACAGGCATGGTCGGCGTCAACACGGGCCTGATCTCGAATGAGATCGCGCCCTTCGGCGGCGTCAAGCAGTCTGGCCTGGGCCGCGAAGGGTCGACCTACGGTATTGAAGACTATTTGGTCATCAAGTACATCTGCATGGGCGGTATCTAGGATGCTTGATTAACTCTGCCGCGCGGCGCGTTTTGCGGCCTGCGATGCTCGCTGCCTCGGCGGCCCCGTAGTGGGTACGGGACCGCTGCCAGGCCAGCTGGGGGCGCCGAGCCTCGTGGCCGCCCGCTACGATTTTCTCAAGCATCCGTTACGTCCCTTATCGACGGCTGTTACGAACCGATCCTAACCTGTCCAGCATGCCCTTGACCGCCTGCATCTGCGTGCCGCTCTTGCGGTAGAAGTCCGGGTCGATGGGGTTGACGCTGGTGTAGCCCCAGAAGTCCCAGCAGCCTTTCGGGTTGTAGGGGTAGATGGGGCTCGGCTCGGCCTGCGGATACAACACGATGATCTTGTTGGCATCGGCCACCTGGTTGTAGCCGGTGCTGGTGTAGAAGCGGTTGCCGATGGCCTGCGTGGTTTGCAGGCAGCCGTGGAACACCACGTGCACGCGGCAGCTCTCGCTGTCGCAGGCTTTCGGGATGTAGGCGTAGCCCGTATTGTTCATGCTGGAATACGCCTCCTGGATGAAGCTGCGCTGGTTGAAGGAGATCACCTTGCCCGTCAGGGTGCTGGATGATGGCAGCAGATCCGGGTACAGATGCTGCAGGATGTCGCGCGCCTGCGTGTAGTCGCAATCGTTGATGAACGGCGACTCCGTCACGGCGCACGGCTTGTCGGCGCTGCTGTCGGTCAGGATGGCGTGGCCCGCGCCGACATTGTCGACGAAGCGGATCTGCGCCGCCGGCGTGCCCGCCAGCAGATAGAACTGGTTGACCTGCTCCACCACCGGCCGCGTCACGGTCCGGTCTTTCATCCCGCTGAACAAGTACACGCGCTGGCGTTTCAGGTTGGCCGTATCGTCGATCAGGTTGGCGCGCGCGAAGTCGTTCGCCGCGCGCAGCAATTCGCTGGCCACGGGCGGCGCCACTTGCGATTCGCCCGGATTCATGCAGGTCGTCAGCGCGTTCGTCAGGTAGGGAATGTAGGGGAAGCGGCCCGGCTGGCCCGAGCAGAAATACGGGCCGCCCGCGATGATGCCGGCGCCGGCCACGGTGGCCGAGTAGGCGACGGCAAACTGCGCCGCCATGAAACCGCCCGAGGACAGGCCGGAGACCGTGGTCTGGCTCAGGTCGGCCTGGTAGCCGGGCAGGGCGGGGGCGTCCTTCGTCGCGGCGGGCTTGACGGCCTTGGCGGCGTTGGTGGCGGCGTGCGCGCCGGCTGGCGCCAGGAGCAGCAGGCTGGCGGCCAGCAGGGCGGCGGGGAATGCGGTCAGGTGCGGGTAGGGCATGGCAACTCCACAGGGCAAGGAAAAGGGCAGGAAGGCCGAGCATAGGTAAAAAAACTGTGCCTTGGGCAAGTACTGCACGGTCCTTGATGTCGCTCAAGCAATCGCTGTTGTTGCCGTTCGCAGACGCGCCGGCGGCGTTTGGCATAGAATGGTTTTTTTCCTTTTCGACCATGGTGCCCTTCATGTCCAAGACTTTTGCCCAGCTGTTCGCGCTGACCACCCTTGCCGCCAGTGCCTGCCTGGCCATGCCGGCCCATGCTGCGTCAGCCGCCGCCACCGCGGTTGCCGCGCCGGCGGCCTGTCCCGCCATTCTGAAACAGACCTTCAACCGCCTGCAGGACGAGACGCCGCAAAACCTGTGCCAGTACGCAGGCAAGGTCGTGCTGGTGGTGAATACGGCCAGTTATTGCGGTTTTACCAATCAATACGAAGGGCTGGAAGCGTTGTACGCCAAGTACGGCAGCAAAGGCCTGGTAGTGCTGGGCTTTCCATCGAATGACTTCGGCAAGCAGGAGCCGGGCAACAGCAAGGAAATCGCCGATTTCTGCTACAACACCTATGGCGTGAAGTTCCCCATGTTCGCCAAGTCGGTGGTTTCCGGCCCCACGCCGAACCCGCTGTATGTCGATTTGATCAAGCAGACGGGCAAGACGCCGGCCTGGAATTTCCATAAATACTTGATCGACCGCAACGGCAAGGTCGTGGAAAGCTTCCCCAGCAAGGTGACGCCGGATGACAAGAAACTCGTGGGCGCGGTGGAAAAGGCGCTGGCGATGTAAGCTGGAAACCGTAAAGATAGCACCACAGAAACAGCAGGCTCGCGGGCCTGCTTTTTTTTAATGCCGTGCTTGTCGTCTTGCCATGCTTGTCCTAAGCTGGTGGTTCGCGTTTGTCAAAAATTTGTCAAAACAACCATCAAGGAGATCATCATGGCGTATGTCGATGGATTTGTGGTGCCCGTGCCGAAAGCCAGGCTCGATGACTATCTGGCCATGTCGCGCAGCTGCGGCGCCGTCTGGCGTGAATACGGCGCGCTGGAGTTTCGCGAATGCGTGGGCGACGATGTCAAGCCAGGCAAGCTGACCTCGTTCCCGCAGGCGGTGGACTTGCAGGATGGCGAAGTGGTGGTGTTTTCCTGGATCGTGTATGCATCGCGCGCCAAACGCGATGAAATCAACGACAAGGTCATGAAAGACCCCCGCCTGGCCGAGATGATGGACCCGGCAAACTTGCCGTTCGATGGCAAGCGCATGATTTACGGCGGCTATGAGATGCGCATAGACCTCTAGGCCCTGAAGCAGTCCATGGCGGCGTGGCAGTGCCCGAAATACAGATGTCAATTCGGGCAATGGCACTGCCGTCCGCAAGGCGCCTTATCCTGGACTGTGTCAGACGTCCATGGCGGCGTGGCAGTGGCTCGTCGAGCTGTGCACCGCTGTCGGCATTGCGCCTTGCCACGCATGGTTTCAGGTGTGTCGGGTGGGCAGGACGAGCTGCGCCGGCAGCGCGCCGCGCAGGGCATTGCACACGACGATGGCTTCGGCTTGCGCCAGCATGGCGCGCGTGATGACGGTTTCCTGTGCGTTCCAGGCGGGATCGGCCAGCATGGCCGCGCGCTGCACGCCCGGCAGCAAGCCGCAGGCCAGGGGCGGCGTGTGCCAGCGGCCGTCCAGCTGGACGAAGACATTGCTGCGCCCGCCTTCCGTCAATTCTCCCCGCTCGTTAAAGAACAGCATGTCGAAACCGCCTTGCGCTTCGGCCGCGCGCCAGGCCGCGTCGTAGCGCGTGCGCACGCTGCTCTTGTGGCGCAGGAACAGGTCGTCCGCGCTCGTGGCCTCGTCCGCGAGCATGATTTTCACGGTGTCCGGCAAGACGCTCAGGGCGCCGCTTTGCACGCTGAGCTGGCCATCCTGCGTCAGCGCCAGGCGCAGGCGGAACGGGGCGTCGTCGGCGCGCGCCGCGCAGGCGGCCTGCAGGGCGGCGCGGGCGGCCTTGGCATCCCAGCTGAAACCGAAGTAGGCGCTTGACGCGGCCAGGCGCGCCAGGTGCCGTTCCTGCTGGCGGCAGCCGTCGGCGCGGCTGGCATGCAGCGTTTCGAACAGTTCGAAGTCGTTGCTCAAGCCCGTCAGGAAGCGCGCCTTGAGCTGGCATTCCGCAAATTCGTCGTGCGGGTCGCTGTCCAGGACGATGCCGGCGCCCACGCCCATTTCGCCGCGCCGGATGCCGCTCGTCGCTGGCGCTTGCAAGGCGAGGGTGCGGATCGGCACGGACATGCAGAAGTCGCCCACAGGGTGGGCAAGGCCGGCGGCGGGCGGATCGAACCAGCCGATGGCCCCCGTGTAGATGCCGCGCGGCGCCGGCTCCAGTTCGGCGATGATTTCCATGGTGCGTCGTTTTGGCGCGCCCGTGATCGAGCCGCACGGATACAGGGCCTGGAAAATGTCGGCCAGCGATGCATCGCCGCGCAGGCGCGCCTGCACGGTGGAGGTCATTTGCAGCACGCTGCTGTAGCGCGTCACCTGGAACAGCGCCGGCACCTTGACGGAACCCGTGACGGCGATGCGGCCGATGTCGTTGCGCAGCAGGTCGACGATCATCAGGTTTTCCGCGCGGTTTTTCGGGTCTTGCGCCAGGGCGCTGGCGCGGCGCGCGTTTTCTTCCCCCTGTTCCGCAGGGGCGGCCGGCGCCGTGCCTTTCATGGGACGCGCCGTCAGTTCGCCCTGCGCATGGCGCACGAACAGTTCGGGCGACAGCGACAGCAGGGCGCCGCCATCGGGCAGCATCACCAGCGCGCCATACGGTACGGGCTGGCGCGCGCGCAGCCGCGCATACAGGGCCAGGGGCGAGCCGAAGGCATCGAAGCGCAAGCGATACGTGTAGTTGACCTGATAGGTGTCGCCAGCCACGATGTAGTCGTGGATGCGGTCGAGGGCGCGCGTGAATGCCGCCTGGTCGACATTGGTTTCGATGGCGGCCACGCCGGCTGGTGCCGCGGTCTTTGGGGCGTGCTGCTCCAGCCACTGCGCCACGGCGTCCTGCGACAGGTGCGTGCACTGCTCGAAGACGAGCACCTGCGCCAGCGGCGGCGCGCCGGGACTGGCCGCGCGCGGCGGCATGGCCAGCAGGTGCGCCCCCAGCTCGTAGCTGCACACGCTGACGGCGTACTGGCCGCGATTTAAGGCCTCTTGAAGCCCTTCGAGCAGGGCAGGCCATGCCTCCCCCTCGGTGCACTGCAAGACCGCCGCCAGGCCCGTGTACAGGCGCGAACCGGCGCCGGGGGTGCTGGCGTCGTCGAGCAGGGCGAAACAGGCGGTGTGCATGGGAACAGCGAGGGCGGTGATTTATCCCAGCAGGATGGCGATTTGCAGCGCCGCTTCCTGGGATGGATTGATCTTGAAGCCGCTCTTGGCGTAGCGGTGCCAGCGTCCGATGACGAAGCTGACGATCAGGGTGGCGCGCGCCGCCACTTCGCTTTCCTTGCCGTGGCCTTCGGCTGCGGCCACGCGCAAGGCCTGCTTGAGCGCCAGTTCCACGCGGTCGTAGAACTGGTTCATGCGCACTTGCAGGCGCTCGTCTTCATTGACCAGCGCATCACCGATCAGCACGCGCGTCATGCCCGGATTGCTGATGGCGAAATTGAGCAGCATGCCGATGATGTCGCGCGTCTGCGTCATGCCGTCGCTGTGCTTTTCCGCGATCTGGTTGATCAGGCCGAAGACGCTCGTCTCGATGAATTCGATCAGCCCTTCGAACATTTGCGCCTTGCTGGCGAAATGGCGGTACAGGGCCGCTTCCGAGACGGCCAGTCTGGCCGCCAGCGCGGCGGTGGTGATCTTTTCGCCTTTCGGCTGCTCCAGCATTGCGGCGAGGGCCTGAAGAATTTGTAGCCTGCGTTGGCCCGGCGGTGTGCTTGCCATATTTTCTCTTGTCGTTAAAAAAAATGCTGCCTTGATGGAGAATTCCGTCACCGCCGCTAGCGGTGCGGCTTCCGGTGTCAACCGGAGGCCCAGGAGTTCCCCTTCAACGCAGGCGGTGAAGGCGGCGTGCCAAATGCCGGACAGATTTTACTTTGACATCGACGTAAGCGGGGCGATTTAACGCCTTGGGCAGTTTTGCCACGCCGATCGGATCGGCCATTTTCAGGTATTGCGTGACCCAGGCCGTGCGCAGGCCCAGTCTTTTTGCGCCTTTCAGGTTGGCCAGCGTATCTTCCACCAGGATGCAGCGGCCGGGACGGATGCGGTGCTTGCGCATCAGTTTGCGCAGCATCAGTGTTGATGGCTTGGGCCGCAGCTGGCGGTGCACATGCATCGCCTCGATGGCGACGTGGTGTGAAAAATGCTGGCGCAGTCCCAGGTGGCGCATCACGTCGCTGGAATAGCGCAGCGGCGCGTTGGTGAGTAAAATTTTACGGCCAGGCAGGCGTTTGAGTAAAGCCCCCAGTCCCCGCTCGGCGCGTATCATGGCGCGCAAATCGTCGAACGCGTGCGTCTCGTGCAAAAAATGCGCGGCCTGCACCTGGTGGTGCTTGACCATGCCCAGCAAGGTAGCACCGTAGCGGCGCCAGTACGCCGCGCGCGCCGCATTGACGATGGCATCGTCGGCCGGCGTCACGCCGTCGCCCAGCACGCGGGCAATATAGGTGTTCATATTGGCCGTGATGGTGGGGAAGATGGCGTGCGAGGCATTGTGCAGCGTATTGTCGAGGTCAAACAGCCAGACCGGCGACGAGCGGTTAAGATGGGACACAGGCACAGGAGTCTTTAGGCAAGATGATAAGCAAGATGAAAAATTCAACAATCAGGAAAACCATGCGACGCCAGATTATAGTGATGTTTTGCGGATTATTCTTGCTGCCGTTGCAGGCGGCCCGTGCCGAAGCACCGCCTGTGGCGCAAAACCGGGGCGCCCTGTTCAAGGTGCAGGACGCCAGCCACACCCTGTATTTGTTCGGTACCATCCACGTCGGCTCCCCTGATTTTTACCCGCTCGAGCCGGCAGTAACGGGGGCACTGGAGCATGCCGGCGCGCTGGCGCTGGAGATTGACCCGGGCGCCGATCCGCGCACGGCCGTGCGCGCCGTGCTGAAATATGGCATGGAGGCGCCGGGCAGCAAGGTGCCGGACGATTGCCGCCAGACCCTGGCGCCGCGCCTGGCGCCGCTGTTGCAAAAATACGGCATCGCGCCCGAAGCGGTGGCGCCGATGAAGCCGTGGATGCTGGCCAGCATGCTGGCCATCGGCGAATTTTCCACCCTCGGCTACCGCTCGGACCTGGCGGTGGACAGCTATCTGTCGCAGCAGGCCAGGGCGCGCAAGATCCCCGTGGTGGAACTCGAATCGATGGAAGGCCAGATGGCGCTGTTTGGCGCGATGACGCCGGCGGACCAGTGCCGCTTCCTGGAAGACGGCGTGGCCTCGATTGAAGACCAGGAGCAAAGCCAGGAAGCACGCGAGATCGCCGACGCCTGGCGCACGGCCGACGCGGCGGCCTTCGACAGGCTGGCCGCCAAAGCGGTAACAGACACCTCGTTCGCCGCGCAGTTCGTGCAAAAAGTGCTGCTCGATGGCCGCAATCCCGCCCTGGCCGACGGCATCGCCAGCCTGCTGGCGCGTGAAAAATCCAGCCTGGCCGCCATCGGCGTGCTGCATCTGGTGGGAGCAAAGAGCGTACCGGATCTGCTGCGCAAGAAAGGTTTGAAGGTAGAGCGGGTGTATTGAACCGTGGAGTAGGCGCGGGCTACAGATAGCAGAGCAGATGGAAAAATGTTCAGGGCAAGGCGGACTGACGAAGACAGTACGCATGGTCGGCGAGGAAGGACAACGCCGACATGGACATTTTTACAGCTGCGGGGGAAAGGATACTGGTGCCCTTGACGTGGATCGAACACGTGGCCTCTCCCTTACCAAGGGAGTGCTCTACCACTGAGCTACAAGGGCAAATTAAAAGCGGCGCCAGGTGATCTGCGCCGCCAAACTACTCGCTGTGATGCGTTGCGATTTTTTTAGTGCGAACGGATCATAGTACCAAAAGCCTGCTCGGTCAACACTTCCAGCAATAATGAGTGTTCGATGCGGCCATCGATGATGTGCACCGTGTTCACGCCGGACTTGGCGGCGTCGAGCGCGGACGAGATCTTCGGCAGCATGCCGCCCGAGATCGTGCCATCGGCGAACATCTCGTCGATTTCGCGTGCCGACAGGTCGGTCACCAGGTTGCCCTGCTTGTCCTGGACGCCGGCGATGTTGGTCATCATGATCAGCTTTTCCGCTTTCAGGATTTCCGCGATCTTGCCCGCCACCACATCGGCATTGATGTTGTAGGCCTGGCCATCCTGGCCGAAACCGATCGGCGAAATGATGGGAATGAAGGCATCGTCCTGCAGCGCCTTGACGACGGCAGGGTTGATCGCGTCGATCTCGCCGACGAAACCGATGTCGAGGAATTCGCCCGGATGCTCGCGGTCCGGCATCTGCATCTTGCGCGCGCGGATCAAGCCGCCATCCTTGCCCGTCAGGCCGACAGCTTGGCCGCCGTAATGGTTGATCAGCATGACGATATCCTGCTGCACTTCGCCGCCCAGCACCCACTCCACCACTTCCATGGTTTCTTCATCGGTGATGCGCATGCCTTGCACGAAGGTGCCTTGCTTGCCGATTTTTTTCAGCGCGTTGTCGATTTGCGGTCCGCCGCCGTGGACCACGACAGGGTTCATGCCGACCAGCTTGAGCAGGATGACGTCGCGCGCGAAGCCGTGCTTCAGGCGCTCGTCCGTCATGGCATTGCCACCGTATTTGATGACGATGGTCTTGCCGTGAAAATTGCGGATGTAGGGCAGGGCCTCGGCCAGAATCTGCGCCTTGATTTGCGGCGACACCGCCGTCAAGTCGTCATTCATGTCCAGGTTCAAGTTAGCTAGTTGATTCATGGCGAGTCCGGAAAATAGATTTGTGCGATTTTACAGGGAAGAAGAAAATCCTGGAGGCATTATAGGGCGATCTTGTTGTATTTTCCCTGATGATCCTATAGTCTGGCCCGATATGTCCGCCAGCCAGCCCTTTTACCGCCAGTTACATGTGCGTCAGCCGCGATTGCGGCATGTCACACACTTGCTAATTCACACACAGCCATGAGCCAGTGCAGCCGTTGCGGCGCCACTTTCCAGTGTGGCCAGCTTGACCCGGACGCCAGCGCGCCATGCTGGTGCGTGGCCTTGCCGCCCGCCGTCCCCATGCCGGGCAGCGCTGCCGCAGGGTGCTGGTGCCCCGCCTGCCTGCAAGCCCACATCGCCACCCTGACACCCCCGGCAGCCACGCCAACAGCGGCCAAATAAGCGCTTTGGCGCGTATTTTCCTTTGCAAAAGACCTTGCATTTTGTAGGGGAATACGGTCAGACTGCGGTTTTTAAGAATTTCTGATAGGAAACTGTCATGCGTTTCAGGGATATCCGGATCGGCGTGCGCATCAATGCGGGCTATGCCATGCTGATCGTGCTGATGCTGGTCGTCATCGTGCTGTCGGGCAGCCGCATCTATGCGATCCGCGCCGAGACGGACAACATCCTGCAGCGCGACTGGGTCGCCGCCAAGGCCACCAGCAAGATCCACGGCCTGGCCCGCGAGGCGGCCACGCGCATCGCCAGCCTGCCGAACCAGCACAAGCTGGCGCTGCGCCAGGCGAACCAGGAGCGCCTGGAAGCGATCAAGCTGGGTATCGATGAACAGGTGCGCATCCTCGATGGCCTCAATGCGCGCGCCGAGGAGCGGCGCCTGCTGGAGCAGATGCACCGCGCGCGTGCCGATTATTACGCGTCGCTGCAGGCGCTGTTCGCGCTGGTCGCGCAAGGCGACGAGGCTGGCGCGGAGCAGGCCATGCAGACACAGACCCGGCCCGTGCTGGAAAAGGTGCTGCTGTACGTGGGCCAGCTCGACGACTTGCAGCA
>CAUSDR010000097.1:0-15418 GCA_963530105.1 uncultured Janthinobacterium sp. | reverse complement strand
TGACGTTGCCCGAGACGCGGATGCCCGCCTCGCCCGCGTCGATGGTGCCCAGCGGGGCGATCAGGTCGATGTCGCCGGGCGGCACCTCCGGGATCGGGTTCAGGGTGGCGATGCCGGCGCCCGTCGTCGGCGTGGTCGGCGACAGGGTGACCTGGCCGATAGCGTCGTAGACGCGGCGCTGCGGCGTGTAGACCACGGTGGACTTGGAGCCGCGCCCGGCGTTGATGTCGCCCTGCGCCGACCAGGCCAGGATATTGCCGCCGAAGGTGGTGAAGATGCGGCTTTGCCCCAGCAGGATGCTGTCGCGCGCATACATCTGGATGTCGCCGGCGCCCTGCGTCAGCACGCCCGAGCCTTCGCCCGGCACGAAGCCGCCATCGACCCCGACCAGGGTTCGCCCGCCCGGCGTCAGGATGTCGATGTTGCCGCCGAAATCGGTATGGATGCCGGCGTCCTGCAGGTCGAACACGGGCGCGTGGTCGTCGCCCCTCAGCACATATTGCTCGCGGCTCAGGTAATTGACGCCCTTGCGCGGCCGCCTGGTGCTGCTGCTATCGGCACCATCGGCATAGTAGGTAGCGCCACTGAACATGGTCAGGTCGCCCGCGTAGGTCACGGGTTTGCCCTGCGCATCCTTGCTCGGGAACAAAGTAGCGATGGCTTCGCGGCCGCGCAGGTAGCTGCCTTCGCGCACGCCGCCCGCCGCCGTGTACTCGCGCCCGCCCGCCTTGAGTTCGGCAAAGTAGACATTGCGCAGGAAGACACGCTGCTGCTCGGCCGGCAAGGCCGCGAAAAACTTGCGCGCATCCATGCTGGCCGCATCGAAGGCCAGCCCGGCGCCATTGCGCTGTCCGGCGCCGTAGCGGGTTTCCAGCCAGTTGACCAGGTGCAGCTGGCTCGACAGGCCGTATTCGCGCTGCAAATCGCGCTTGGCGCCGCCGCTGGCGCTGGCCTGCAGAGTCTTGTCGAGCTCGCCCTGGCGCGCCGCCAGGAAGGCGGGCGCGCCCGCCGCGTCGCCGCCGTAGCCAAATTCCGTGCGCAACCAGTCGGCCAGGCTCAGGCGGCCGCCATACACGGCCACCGCCTTGCCCGGCTGGTCGGCCAGCGACTTGCCTGGTTCGATCAGGTTGGCGGCGTCGAGATAGCGGGCGGCAAAGGCGTCGTAGTTGGGGCCGTTGGCCCCTACCCCTGCCGCCACCGCGATGCTGGCGCCGCTGCTGCGCTCGCCTGACGTGATTTGCGTCACTGCCCCGATACTCTTCAGCTCGGCCCTGTCGGCCATGTAAACATCGCGCCCGGCCGTCACTTCCAGCGTGCCCGGGCCACCCACGTAGAAGGTGCCGTAGCGAATATCGCGGCCGGCACGCACGACCGACACTTCGTCCGGATTGTTGTGCAGCGCCAGATTGCCGCGCGCCGAACCGACCCGGATTTCCGTCGGCCGCAGCGGCAGCAGGGGATTGGCATACGCTATCTCCGACGTCCAGCCCAGCAAGCCCTGCGGCGTCACTTCTACCAGCCCCAGGGCCGTGCCGGCGTTGACGATGTCGCGTCCGGCGCGGATGTCGACCGGACCGGCGCCCTCGTACCAGGTGCTGTGGCTGGCCGCATTGCCGCCGCCGCGCGTGATGATGGAACCGGTGCGCAGGCCGATGATGTCGCCCGCCAGCGCGTAATAGCGCGCCGGCAGCTGGTCCTGCACCGCGTAGCCGGAGGCGGTGGGCGGCGTCAGCGTGAACAGCGGATAACGCTGCGGTGTGGCGCCCGCTTCGCGCGAGGCGAACAGCACACTGGGCGCCTGTGCATTCTGGTTCACGTTATGCGTGTACATGTCGCCGTATTCGGTGACGCCGGAGACGCCCGCGAAGCCCGGATTGAAAGGGCTCGGCAGCGCGGTCGGATCAGCGCCCGACGCCGTCACCGCATAAGCGCCCGCGTAGATCGAATCGGCGGCCAGCAATTCCAGCTGCCCCGGCGTGCGGCGCGTGAAATGCGCATCGACCGGCGAAGGCGCCAGCAGCAGGCCGGTGGCCGGCCGCGCCAGCGTGTTGGTGCCGCTGTCTGTCGCGCCCTGGGCGGAGTTGCCCATATACAGGTTGCCGCTGGCGGCTACCGCGCGCAATTGCGACGGCATCACGAAACGCCCGCCGCTGGACGCCTGGTTGCCGCTGGCGCGGTCGTCGCTCCAGGCCGTCGATGGCGTCAGGTTGCCGCCCGCGCTGAACAGGTCGATCGCCGTCGACGGCGTCCACAGCGAGAACCAGCTGTAGCCTTCGCCATCCTGCGCCACGCCCTTCGCCGTGAACGGCGTGCCATTGTTGATCTGGGTGACGCGGCCGGCGTCGCCCACGCCGCCCAGCACCAGGTCGCCGCGCGCATCGATGCGCACGCCGGAGTCGCCCGGCACCACCACCGGCCCGCCGCCGGCGATGGACGAGGTGGCGGTGTAGACCTGGTAGGCGCGCGATTCCTGGCTGTCGCCCTTGTCGAAACGCAGCTCGATGCCGCCCACGGATCCCGCCTCCATGCGCAAGGCGCCGCGCAGGTTGACGAAGGTGCTATTGAGGTCGCCACGCGTGCCGCTAAAACGGGTATCCGGCGTGATCTCGCCTGTCGTGTCGGCAAACGAGCGCACTTCGGCCACCGGATTGAGGCCGCCGCCTATGCGCACGTCCAGGTCGCCACCGCCGGTCAGCGTGAGCGCGGAACCGTCGGCCGATACCCGGCCGGTGCTGGCCACCGCCAGGTTCAGGCCCTGGCTGCGCATGACGAATTTGCCGCCCTGGTCGGTACGCGGCGACAGCATGCCGGCGGCCTTGCCCGCCTCGAACACCAGGTTGCCGCCGCCCAGGGTGCCGATGCCGGTAAAGCCGGTCATCACGGGCAGGGTCTCGTACAGGTAGTTGGCGCCCATGCCGCCGGCCACGTAGCTGCCAAAGTTGATCCACCAGGCGGTGGGCACGCCCTCGCCCTGGGCGACGGCGCTGCCGGTGCCCTGGCGCCACAGCCAGGTGCCGACGGCGCTGCTGTCCTGCTGCGGCCGCAAATAGCCCACGTCGTCGGGGCGACGCTCGGTGCTGTAGCCGGCGCCCACCAGGTCGCCGGTGACGTCGCCCTGCGCGCGTACCAGCACGTTGCCGCCATGCTCGGGATACCAGGCCTGGTACAGGCTTTGCGCGCCACCGTCGACATAGGGCTTGAAGGCGTCGCCATCGGGGCCGAGGATGGAACCGTTGCGATCCGCCGCGCGCGGCAGCTGGTAAGCGGCCGCCACATTGGCCGCCTGGGTACCGGCCGTGTACACGCCGTACGGCGAACTCTGGTTGAAGTTGCCGCCGGCCAGGAGGTCGAGGTCGCCCGTGCCCGTGCGCAGCACGCTGAACAGCTGCTGCCGCGCAGGCAGGGACACCGTCGGGAAGCTGCCGCCTTCGGGCAGCCATGTCACCAGATCGCCCAGGTTCATGTTATTGAGTTCCAGCAGGGCCTCGACGCCACCGAAATCGTCGACATTGATCAGGGTGCCGGGCTCGGCGCTGAAATACAGCGCCGAGTCGCCGATCCAGTAGAAATTGCCGGCCACGCCCTCGATCGGCGGCACTGCCACCGTCGGCACGCTGGGCCCCAGGACCACGCCGTAATGGTGGTCGGTCAGCAGCAGACTGCGGTTCTCGCCCACGGGGCGCAGTGTGCGGCTATCGGCCGCCTGCAGATCGGCGCCCGCCACCAGGCGCATCGACCACGACTGCGAACCGCTGGCCAGCATCGGCGCCAGCGCCCAGTTGCGGCCCTGGTTGCCATCGGCATCGGCCGGACGCAGGGCCACGGAGGCGGCGCCGCCAGGCAGCCGCACCCAGGTTTCGCTCGGCACCAGCGCGCCCTTGCGCAGCTGCAGTTCGCCGGCCAGCACCACGCCGTTGGCGGGCGTGTCGGGTTCACCGTTGCCATCGTAGTCGGGGCTAGGCGTATCCCTGACGGCGCCCACCGGGTACGGCAGCGGCACGCCGCCGGGCCAGGTCATGGCCGCCACGGACATGCCCACCGGCAAGCGGGTGCCAGCGTCGAGCTGCGTACCGCTGCCCAGCGTGACCGCCTTCGCCAGCACGGTGCCCGCCGCATACACGATATCGCCGGCGGCATTGCGCACGGCGCCGCCCAGCACCGTGCCAGCCGGCAACTCCACCTCGGCCGTCAAGGTGGCCTGCGACGGCAGCGCCGTGCCGGCCCGCAAGCTCATGGCCTTCATCGGCAAGTCGTAGTTCAAGGTGCGGCCGGACTGGAAGAAGGTGTCGTCGGCCAGCGTGACCAGCTGGCCATGCGGCACGATGACGTCGGCGCCGAACGGCACGCGGCCCTTGGCCAGCATCCAGCCCTTGTCGTCCGGCGTAACCGGCACGGCCTTGCCATCGAAGCCGTCATTGATGCTGCCAAAAACGTTCAAATTGCCGCCGGCGCGCAGCACCAGCGCGCCCGCTTCGCCGGAACCGGCCACGCCGGTCTGCTGCGTATGCGGATTGACGCTGGCGTAGCGGTAGCCGGACAGGTCGATGTCGCCATCGACGTGCAGGTCGCCGTCCGGCGTGGCGCTGAGGATGGCCACGCCCGGACGCAGGTGGAAAGCGTCCTTGTCCTTGCGCAAGCCGGACAGGCGGCCATTCATCAGCCCGTCGTTGGCCAGGGCGCCCGTCATGAACGCCACGCTGTCGTCGTGCTTGCGGTCCAGGTAAGCCTGGTCGATGACCTGGTAGGGACGGCCGTCCGCGCCGGCGTCGATGCCAGGCGCGGCGTCGTTATACGACCAGAAACCATTGACCGTGATGGCGCGCGCGCCGTCGATGGCCAGCGGACCGGCGGCATCGATGGCGATGTCATTGCCGGTGGCGCCGCCCACGCGCCGGGCGCTCAGTTCCAGCGTGCCCAGCGAAGCGATTTGATCAGCCTTGCCGGCGGTGCCGGCGCGCAGGTCCATGCGCGCGCCCGTATCGAGCACCAGGCGGCCGCTGCCGGCATCGATGTCGATCACGGCGCGGTTGGGCGCCTCGATCACCTTGCCGTAGCTATCCACCCGCAGCACGCTGCCGTGGGCGTCGAGCAGCGCGCCGCCAGCCACGCTGACGCCGTCGCGCGCGGCCAGGCGGATGCTGCCCACCTGTTCGCCGCTGGCGTCGACCGTGCCGTTGACGGCCAGGTGGCCGCCATCCACGGAAACGGTGATTTCGCGCGCCTTCAATTCACTGTCCAGCACCAGGTCGCCCTGCTTGAGCTGGAAGCTGCGGCTGCCGAACACGCCGCCCTTGCTCAGGCGCCCGTTCAGTCCCTTGAAATCGTCGATATGCTGGCCGCGCACGTCCAGGCCGCCCGCCGCGAACGGCACGTCGGTGCCGCCCGCGTCGTAGTGGCCGCTGCTGCCGCCGGCGATGCTGCCCAGCAGCGCCACGCTGCCCGCCTGCGCGTCCAGCGCGGTGGCCGTCAGCTTGCCGGCACGGTTCGACACGGCGGAGAAATCGATGCTGGAAGCGGCCGCCTGGCGCACGTCGCCGTGGCGGCTGTCGAGCACCACGTCGCCGCCCCAGCTGTACTTGGCCACGCCGTTGAAATCGATCTTGCGGCCAGCCAGGTCGAGCCTGGCGCCATCGCCCAGCACGACGTCCTGTTCGGCGGACACGCTAAGCTTGCCGCTTGGCAGCAGCACGGCCGTGTCGAGCGTCACGCTGCGTCCGTCCAGCGCCACTTCGGCGCCCAGCGCGCCGGCCAGGGTGGCCGCGTCCGGCGCGGCGGCGGCGGCGCCGGACGACTTGGCGACACGGATGTCGCCACCCGCCTTGATCTTGTTGACGGAGCCGGCCGCGCCCGTGAGCAGCGCCGTGTTGAGATGCAGGTTGCCGCCGCTGCGCACATAGCCCTTGCTGTCCGCATCCCACGCGCCTTGCGACTGGTACACCGACAGCGATCCCGTGTGATTGGCGGTGATGCGCTCGCTGGCGTTGAAAGACACGTCGCCAAAGCCGAGGATCAAGCGGTCCATGCTGTGGATGGTATCGGGCCGGCTGTTCGGGCCATAGCCGAACTCGACCTGGCGGGCGTCAACCTGCAGGCGCCCGCTGCCGTTGCCGGCGCCGCCGCTGGCAACCAGGCCCGGCGCCGTGGTGGCGCCGTTCCACACCAGCACGTCGGTCTTGATGCGCGCCACGGCATCGCTGCCGCCGGCGCCATAGATCGCCGGGGTGCCGATCACCAGCCGCTCCAGCGACGATTTTCCCGTGCTCGCGTTGATGGTCGACAATTCGACGTTGTCATAGAAATTGATGGCGTCGCGCGCCGTCAGCGCCAGGCTTTCCAGCGCCGGCGCACCCACGCTGGCATCGCCGCGCAGCAGGCGGTCGAGGATGTCCTGGTTCAGGGTCAGTCCGGCCGGCAGCGCGTCGCGCGCCGCCATCGCGGCCAGCGACGCCGCGCTGCCCACATTGATGCCGCCCACGGCCAGCACCAGGTTGCGGGTGCCATAGGTGGTGGCGTCGCGCAGGTTGAAGCTCTGGTCGGTGGCGGCGGCAATGGTGCCCTCGGAATACAGCGGAGTGCTGCCGCTGCACGCTACGCCTTCCGCGCAGGCGCCGATGTCGATGCGGCCCGGTCCCGATCGCGGATCGGCACTCACGCCAGGCGCCAGCATGTCGAGCCGGCCATTCGAGACTGCCAGCACGCTGGACGTGCCCGGCGCATACACGTAGCCGTCGCCCGAGTCCCAGGCGGCCTTGCCGCGGCCCAGGGTATTGATGCCGCCACCTTGCTCGATGACGATGCCGCCGGCCTTGCTGTTGGTCACCAGGAACACTTCGCCGGCCCTGAGCACGGCGCCATCGCGCACCACGATGTTATCGACGCCGCCCTGGAACTGGGCGATATTGGCTTGCTGGTTGCCGGTAACGCCGCTGTAGTTGACGGTGGGCAAGCCACCGATGCCCAGGCGCGGGGCGCCGATGGCGTTCAGGGCATCGGCCCGCACCGTGATCCCCTTGAAGCCGACAGTGGGCGCGGCAGCGCTGCCGATGATTTCATAATTCTTGCCGGAGCCGCCCAGCAGCAGCGCGCTGCCGCCGAAACCGTCCTTGCCTGGCGTGTAGTTGGCGCTGCCGGCAAAGCGCAGCGCGTCCTCGGTGCTGGCCCCGGGCAGCACCAGTTCGATGTGCAGCGCCTTGGCGTCGCGTTCGAGCAGCGGGCGCGGCACGCCGTCGCGCACGGCCTGCGCCAGCGCGAATGCGCTGTAGCTCGTTTCATTGTATTGTGAATAGCTGCGCAGCACGTCAGCCGACGTCAGCACCGCCTGCGATGGCAGCGCCGTGCGCAAGTCGGTATTGCTGGTGCCCAGCTGCACGGCGGTGGCGAAGGAACCATTGCGCATGGCCGTGGCCGAGCCGACGGGCAAGCCGCCGGCGGCCAGGCCGTTCAATTCCACGCGGAAGGCGCCGGGCAGCAGCGCAAAGCTCGACGGCAGCAAGGTATACGTGCCGGCGGCCAGGCCGGGCACGCCGGCGCCGATGGTGATCTGGCGCCCCAGCGCGGGATCGCCGGCGCCGTTCTCGGCGACGACGGGCGCATAGCCTGCCTGCGCGCCCGGCACGATGGCGTAGACGGGATTCGTGGCCAGGCCCGGCAGCACGAAGCCGCCCTTGCCGGAGGTCTGCACCAGCGGGTTGAGGCGGGCGTCGGTCGAGCCGCCCCGGCCCGCAAGAAAGGCCGCGCCGGTGAGGCTGCCGCCGCCTGACAGGTCGAGCACGGCGCCGGCGCGCACATCGACGTGTTCGCCGGTAAGCACGACGGCCGGATCATTGCCCACGCCCTTGTAGACGACATCGACGCCGTCCATCATGTAGCTCAGGCCATCGAGCGAGCCGCCGTACGGCATCAGCAAGCCATTCGCGCTGACCGACGTCACGCTGCCGGGCAGCAGATTGGTGTGGCCCGTCACCGCGCCAAAGGTGTTCTGGCCCAGCGTGATCTTGCCCAGCGGCGCGCGCAGCACGCCGCCCTGGTTCACCGTGGCGGCGCCCAGCTCCAGCGAGCCGAACACCGAGTAAGGCAGGGCCGGCAACGGCGCGGCAGGGTCGCCGCTGCGCTCGATGGTCAGCCGGCGAGCAGGGTCGAACTCGGTCGCCAGCTGCCCATATTCGTCGATCACGTTGCGTTTGCCCACTTCCACCTTGCCCGTGGCGCCGCTCACCGGATAGATTTGCGCGCCCGCCAGGGTCAGGTTGCCCGGCGTGTACAGCGCGGCCGCCGCGCGCATGCGGATGTCGCCGCTCGAGCGCAGCGCCAGCTCGCCAAAGGCGTCGCGCTTGACCACCAGGTCGTCCGCCACGTTTTGCGCGATCACGCCGTTGCTGCCGACATTGACGGTATTGGTCAGGTCGATCAGCGCGGCATGCAAGGTCAGGCTGGCGTGGTCGTCCACGTTGGGCACGCCCAGCTTGCCGGCACCGACGCCGCCGTTGCCCGAGCCGCGCACGGGATTGGGCATCAGGTGGTCGTCGCTCTGGGTGCGGCTGGTGCCGGCCAGGCGGATGTAGGGCGCCGCCAGCTTGACTTGCGCGCTGGTGGCGGCGTCGGCATGGTCGGCCAGGGCCAGGGCGCTGGCCGTCAGGCGCAGGCTCTGCCCCAGCGACAGGTCGAGGTTGCCATCAAAACTGATCAAGCCGTTCGACAGCAAGGCCAGGTGGTCGAAGCCGCCGGCGGCCACGCGGTCCGCGCCCAGCTTTGCCACACCGTAGCGCAGCGCCGGATCGCTGTCGCCCACCTGCAGATCGGCAGCCAGGCCGCTATCGCCCTGGATGCTGGACACAATCATTTCACGCGGCACGCGCACCGCGTCTTCCACCGCCAGGCCCTTCAAGTCGAGCTTGCCGACGATGCCGTAGTTCGGCGCTTCCAGGTTGAGCGCCAGGGTGCCGCCGGACGCGCCGGCCCCGCCGGCGGCTGCATGCATGCTACCGTCGAGCAGCAAGCCACGGAAGGAGCTCAGCGCGATGCTGCCGCCGTCGCCAGCCACCAGCACGCTGCCCTGGCCCGGCAGATCGAGCTGGGCGGCGGAACCGGACGCTTCCAGGCGCGCGCCGGGGCGCACGATGACGAAGGCGTCGGCCGCCTCGACCTGGGTGGCGTCGAGATTGTGCCTGGCGCCAATTTCGATGCTGCCGCCAGCGCCCACATGGCCATACACGCCGCCCTGGGCGTCGATGGCGGTGGCCGCGCGGCCGGCCACGTCGAGGACCGCGCGCTCGCCGATCCAGATCGACTGGGCGTTGGCGCTGCCGTCCGGACGGTTGATTTCACCACCGGTCACCAGCATGCCAGGCAACACGGAAATGCGGCCGCTGGCCGCGCTCAGCGTGCCGTCCACGGTGATCTGGCCGTTGCCCGTCAGGCTGATGCTCTTGCCGTCGTCCACGCGCAGCGTGGCGCCCTCGCCCACCACCAGCGGCGCCTTGGCGTTGCGGGTGCCGGCCGACAGTGCGATATCGGCGCCGGCGCGTTGCTTGAGCACGCCTTTCACGGCATTTTCCTGCCACAGCGGCGCCAGCCACGGTTGCAGCACGGCGGTCGGATCGGCGCCGGTCGGCAATTGGTCCGCCAGCGCCAGGTCGGCGCGCAGCAATGGCATGGAAACGTCGATGCTGGCGCCCTGCGCCACCTGCAGGCCCTGCTGGCCGTTGATGTTGTAGTGCGCAAAGCCGCGCTGGAACAGCGTGTTGTCCAGCACCAGCAGCGGCTTGACGGTCAGGTCCTGCGGCGCATGGTTGCCGGCCAGCAGGCGATCGCCCGCATTCAGGGTCACGTCGAACGCGAACGCGGTGCCGGCAGCCACCCTGGCGTTGAAAGCGGCTACCGGCATGCCGTTCGGGAAGGCGTTGGCCGGCACCAGGTAGCCCGAACCGAGCTTGCCGCGCACGCCCGTCAGCGTGACGCCGGCCGGCACGGTCATGCCGCTGGTGTAGCCGATGCCGTTGCTGCCGGTGACGGTGACGTATTCATAGCTGATCGAGGCGGGCGGCACCACCCAGGCGGCCGGCAGGGTGTACGGACGCGCCGCGCTGAAGTCCGGCAAGTCCAGCAGCGGCTGGCCGGGCTGGACCTGCGTGCTGACATAGCTGAAGTCGCTATCGAGCACGGTGCCGGCCTTGATGGTGAAGGCTTTTGCCAACGTCAGGTGCACGGGTACGGACTGGCCTGCTGGCAACACGCCATTGTCCGCCAGCACGCCGCCGCCCAGCGCCACGCCGGTACCGCTGTCGATGGTCAGGGTGCCGCCGCCGTTGGCGCCGTAGCCGCGCAGTTCGCCATCGAGCACCAGCGTCTCCGACTTGACGCCGTTGATATCGTTCTGGTTCGCGCGCAAGGTGATGTCGCCGCCGCGCCCGCCTTTCAGTGTGCCGTCGGCCAGCACGGCCGCGCCCGAGGACGTGTCGATCGCGCTGCCGGCCGCCAGGTTGACGCTGCCGCTGCTGACCAGCGCCACCGCGCCGCCGTTGACATGCGGCAGGCCGGACGTATTGCCCGGATCCAGCTTGAGCTGGCTCCACAGGCCGCGCGTGTCGAGCGTCACGCCAGCGGCCACATCGATGCCCACCTTGGCTCCGGCCGCTGGCGTGGCGACCGTGGTATCGAGCCAGCCGCTGGTGGCGTTGGCCTGCTTGCTGACGATGTCGCCCAGCGCGATGCTGCCGCCGCGCGCCGTCAGCCCGGCGTTGACCGTGACCTGCGGCGCATGCAGCGCGATCTCGCCGCCCGGCGTGACTTGCACGGCGGCATTGACCTCGATGTCGCCGCTGGCATAGGCCTTGATGCCGCCCAGTTTTTGCGCATTGAGCCAGCCGGCGTCCAGGTAGGTCTTGCCGAGCAGATTCTCGGGCAAGGCATCTTCGCGCTGGAGCTCACCGGCGCCGGCGCCGCCGCTGCCGATATGGATGGCTTGCAGCAGCGCCGCGGGATTGTCGCGCAGCTGCGCGCTGGCAGTGTCATACACGGGCGCCAGCTGGCCCAGCACCAGCTGGCCGTTGCGCGCGGCCGCCAGTTGCGACTGGCGATAACTGTCGAGGGTGGCGTCGCGCGCGTCCTGCTGGCGCTCGCCCTGGAACACGCTCGATTCGATCGCGCCTTCGAGCACGGCGGATTGGGTGCCCACCACCACGCGGCCCGCGTCGCGGCCCACGGTATAGCCGTTTTCCAGCCGTTGCTGGGCGCCGACCAGGGGACTGGCGAAATTTTCCGTCACTTCCGCGCCCCAGCGCTGGTGTTGCGCCGCGTAGCCTTGGTAGACGCCCGTGTACAGCATGTCGCCGGGCGCCGTCGACAGCCGGTAGAGCTGGCCATCCTTGCCGTTCAGCCAGCTCTGGCGAACCATGCCCGTCTGGACGTCAAACGTGCCGCCCGACACATTCAGCAGGGAACCGGCCTGGGTCACCAGTTCGCCGCCCTGGAAGGCCACCGTGCCGCCCTGCGCCGCCCATTCGCCGATGCCATGGCCACTGGTGTTCAGATAACCGCTCACTTCAAGCAAGCCGCCACCCGTGTACCAGCGGTCGGTCGCATAGCCATTCGTGCCGGCCGCCACCCGCACCAGGTCGCGCCGGTCGACCCACAGGTCGGTGCTGTTGAGCGCTTTGCTGTCGCGGTTGCCGGGCGCGTCGCGCTGCTCGTTGCCCTGCGCATTGATCAGCACGTTGTTTGAAGCCATCGCCACGTTCACGCCCACGGCGCCGGAAACGTCGATGCTGGCGCCGCGCGCCACTTGCGTGCGGCGCGCGGCCAGCGCATTGACCTGGCCGCCGGTGGCCAAAGTCAGCGAACCGGTATCGAAGGCGATATCGCCACCGGAAGCAATCTGGATCAGCGACAGGTCGCGGCGGTTGTAGGCGCCGTCGCTGGGCAGCGCCGAATCCTTGATGAGCGCGTCGCGCTGCACGTCCAGCGCCGTGGCGCCGCTGTCGTCGAGCAGCACCGTGGTGAGGCTGTCCGGCGCCAGGGTGACCAGGCCCTCACTGCCGTCGGCCTTCAGGTGCACGGTGCCGCGCGTGGTGACGCTGGTGCTGCTCAGCAGCACGCCCGCCTGCCGCACGTCGCGGCCCGTCAGGGTGACGTCGCCGGTGAGCGCCTGCACCAGGCCGGCATTTGTCACCTTGCCCGCGTCGCTCTGTGCGTTGAACTTGACGTCCACCTCGTTGCCGCGCGTGCTTGAAGTCTGATTGCTGTCCGTCCCCAGCCCCTTGCGGATGACGAAACTGTCGCCAGCGGCCAGCGTCACCTGCCCGTTCGGTGCCGACAGGCTACCGCCGTTATGCACTTCGCGCCCGGCCAGCAGTACATAGCCGCCGCCTTCCGTCACCGTCTGCGGCTTGCGCGTGCTGATCTGTGCGCCGGCCTGCACCACCACGTCAGCCGTGGCGTTGGCATGCGTGGCCACGCCGCCGTTGAGCACCAGGTCATTGGCCAGCGTGGGCTTGAAGCCCGAGCCCTGCGTTTCGCTGTAGATGCCCTTGCGGAATTGACTGTCGCTCATGCCCACGGCGGCGGCCACCAGGCTGCGCGTGTCGACCTGGCTGCTGCCCGTAAACACGATGCCATTGCGGTTGACCAGCATCACCGTGCCGTCGGCCTTGATCTGGCCCTGGATCTGGCTGGGACGGGCCAGCGGATCATTGATGCGGTTGAGCACCGACCAGTTCGCCGCCTGGTCGAATTGCAGTGTCGTGTGCTGGCCGATGTTGAAGCTTTCCCAGTTCAGGATCGCCTTGTCGGCCGTCTGTTTCACGGTAACCACGGTCTTGCCGCCGGCCTGTGCCTGCGTGGGGCCGTTCGCGTTGAGCCAGCCGGCCGTCAGGCTGTTGGTGTCGACTTGCAAACCGCCTGCCGCCAGGCCTTCCGGCACGCTCGAGCCGGCGGCGATGGCCGCCTGGCGCGCCGCCTGCTGGGCCGCCTGCTGCACGGCGATAGCGCGCGCCGCCAGCTGCAGATTGTTCAGCGACGTTTGCAGCTGGGCATTGGCTTTTTGCTGCTGCGCCTGGGTATTGTCCGGCGCGATGATGGCCTGGCCATTCGGCAAGCGTCCCGTGGTGGCGGCCGTGCCCTGCTGCGCTCCCTTGCCGGCGAACCAGGCGCCGCTGAACGGCTGCTGCGCCTGCGTGCCGCCCGCCTGCAGCAGCATGGCGATGGCCAGCGCCAGCGGTTTCAGGCGCACCGGGCGCCCGGTCCGGTTGCCCGCCATGGCGGAGGAGGATGCGTGTTTCGTGACCGACTTGCTTCGCTGCATGGCGACATTCCCTTTTCATGTTCCGTTGCTGACCGATATCGCGAGGCGGCGCGCGGCACGCACGGGGGCGGGCGGCAGGCACGGAATCGCGGCTTCCAGCAGCATTGACAGGGAACAAGGTCCGGGACTGCAAAAGGTCATGAAAATGTCATAAATGAGGTATTCCAGCGGGGCGGCGGCGCGGCGCGGGAGCGCAGCGGGATGGCGGGGCGGGTGTACGGCCGTGCATCATCACGCCAGGACGGCGGAGCGCCCGGCGGCGCCCTAGCCGAACAGCACGATGCCGCCTGGCAGCCGCGTCACGCGCGCGCCATACGCGTCCTGGATCAGGGCGATCACGTCGTCGAGGCGGTCCAAGGAAAAGCTGGCCTGCACGCGCGTCTTGCCCAGCGTGTCGCTGTTCAAGATCAGCTTGCCGGGACGGTAGCGGTTCACCTCATCGACCACCTCGGCCAGGGTGCTTTGCTTGAACACCAGCAAGCGCTGGCGCCAGGCGCTGACCTCGCCCGCCCGCACGGCGCGCGCGATGCCGAAATGCGCGGGACGGTAGCGCAGCTGCTCGCCGGCGGCCAGTTCCGCATCATTGCCGTTCTGCACGACACGCAGGCGCCCCGCCAGGCACGTCACGCACACTTCCTGGCCAAACAGGCGGATATTGAAGCGCGCGCTGCCGGCCGAGACGCTGCCGTCGCCCGCCTGCACGCGCAGGCGCGCCGCACCGCGCAAGCCGGCCTGGAATTCCGCCTCGCCGGCCAGCAGCACCAGCGCCGCCGTGCCATCCTGCACGGGCGCCGCGTCGAAGCGCGTCTGCGTATTCATTTGCACCAGGACGCCGCCATCGAGCGCCACTTCGCGCTGCTCGCCCGTGCCGGTGGCGTAGTCGGCGCCCAGGCCCGCCACGGCCGGCCACAGGTCCGTGGGCGGGCGCAGCACCAGCAAGCCCAGCGAGGCGGCCACGGCGCCGCCCAGCCAGGCGCGCCGCGCCGTGTTCACTGGCTGCTGCGCCCGCTTGACGGCGCGCGCGGCCGGCGCCATGGCACCCCACACGGCGCGCGCCTCGGCAAACGCCGTCGCATGCGCGCGGCTGCGCGCGCACCAGTGGCGAAACACTTGCGCGTCGCGTTCGCTGACCTGGCCCGAGGCCAGGCGCACGACCCACGCCTGCGCTTCCTTCTGGATGACACCCATGTCGTCTTCCGCTTGTTCAATCATGATGTTTAGACGTTTTTCCCGCCCCGGGACCGAAGCGCTGGATGAAATCGCGGCCCAGGCGCTCACAGCAATGTTCGAGTCCGGCGCGCAATTCCTTCTCCACCGTGCGGTCGGAAATGCCGAAACGCTCGGCGATGTCGCGGTGCGGCAACTGGTCGACGCGGGCGGCGATGACGATGGCGCGCCGGCGCTTGGGCAATTCCTGCAAGGCCCGTTCCAGCTCTTCGATCTCGGCGCGCGCGCTGAAGGTGCGGGCCGGGTCGGCCAGCTCGTCGGCCATCTCGTACAGCTCGTCGATATCGGGCAGGCTGAGCAGGCGCGCATTGTCGCGGCGTTGATCTTCCGCAATGTTGATGGCGATGCGCATCAAATACGCGGATGGATAGCTGATGGCCTCGGGCGCATTCATTTTTTCCACGCGCAAATAAGTTTCATGCAGGGCGTCATTCGCCAGGTCTTCCGACCCCAGGCGGCGCTGCAGGTGGCGGCGAAACTGTCCATAGCGTTCCAGGAACAGCTTGCGCAGGCTCGCTTTCAGCAATTCAGGCATGGTCAGTACACCCCGGCCAAGGCGAGATACGGCGCGCAATCGGCGCCCGGATCGGGCCGCGGCGTCAGCAGGATCGTCAGCGGCTGCGGCAAGCCCGCGGGCGGCGCGCCATCCATCAGCAGGCTGCGCAGCCGCTGCAGCACGGCGCGGTCGCGCTGCGCCACGCCGCTCGGTTCCAGCACGTGCACGTCGCGCACCTTGCCCCGTTCATCGAGCCACAGCTGGAAGGCCAGCCGGTAGCGGCCAAAGGCGTCCGGATGCAGGCGGCACAGGGCGCGCGTGAGCGAACGCTGCAACACGGCCGCGTACGCTTGCAGCGCAGGCGCGGCAGGCGCGGGGACGGCAGGGGCGGCCACTGA
>CAUSDR010000096.1:0-15461 GCA_963530105.1 uncultured Janthinobacterium sp. | reverse complement strand
AGCCCGTGCAGCGCCGCATCCTGTATGCGATGAATGAGCTGGGCTTGAACTCCACGGCGAAGCCGCGCAAATCGGCGGCCGTGGTCGGCGACGTGCTGGGTAAGCTGCATCCGCACGGCGACCAGTCCGTGTACGACGCGCTGGTGCGCATGGCGCAGGATTTCTCGCTGCGCTACCCGCTGATCGATGGCCAGGGCAACTTCGGCTCGCGCGACGGCGACGGCGCGGCGGCCATGCGTTACACGGAAGCGCGCCTGACGCCGATCGCCAAGCTGCTGATGGATGAAATCGGCATGGGGACGGTGGATTTCCAGCCCAACTACGATGGCTCGACGGAAGAACCGAAACTGCTGCCGGCCCGCCTGCCGATGGTGCTGCTCAATGGCGCTTCCGGCATCGCCGTCGGCCTGGCGACGGAAATCCCGTCGCACAACCTGACGGAAGTGGCCAAGGCAGCCGTCGCCATGATCCGCGATCCGAAGATCACGCACGCCGAACTGATGGCCATCATCCCCGGCCCCGATTTCCCGGGCGGCGGCCAGATCATCACGCCGCCATCGCAGATCCAGGACATGTACGCGAGCGGCCGTGGCAGCATGAAAGTGCGCGCGCGCTGGAAGATCGAAGAGCTGGCGCGCGGCCAGTGGCAAGCCGTCGTGACGGAACTGCCGCCGGGCACCTCGTCGCAAAAGGTACTCGAAGAAATCGAGGAACTGACGAATCCGAAGATCAAGCTGGGCAAGAAGGCGCTGTCGCCGGAACAGGTGGCCCTGAAGGCGCTGATCCTCAATTCGCTCGACACCATCCGCGACGAATCGGGCCGCGCCGCACCCGTGCGCCTGGTGTTCGAACCGAAGTCGAAGAACCAGGACCAGACGGAATTCATGCTGATGCTGCTGGCGCACACCTCGCTGGAATCGTCGACCTCGATCAACCTGGTGATGATAGGCGGCGATGGCCGTCCCCGCCAGAAGGGCCTGGGCGACATCCTGCACGAGTGGATCGATTTCCGCTTCACCACCGTCACCCGCCGCACCGGCTACAAACTGGGCAAGGTCAAGGACCGCATCCATATCCTGGAAGGACGCGAAGCGATCCTGCTCAATATCGACAAGGTGATCCAGATCATCCGCAATTCGGACGAACCGAAAGCGGCCCTGATCGAGGCATTCAATCTGTCCGAGCGCCAGGCTGACGATATCCTGGAAATCCGTCTGCGCCAGCTGGCACGCCTGGAAACGATCAAGATCCAGCAGGAACTGGCCGAGCTGCGCAAGGAAGAAAAGTCGCTGCAGGACCTGCTCGACAACCCTGGCTCGATGAAGCGCGCCATCATCCGCGAAATCGAGGCGGACGCCAAGCAGTTCGGCGACGCGCGCCGCACCCTGATCGAGGAAGCGCAGAAAGCCGTGGCCGAACAGAAGGTGGTCGACGAACCCGTCACCGTCATCATTTCGGAAAAAGGCTGGGTGCGCGCGCGCACCGGCATCGGCCACGACGCCGCGCAGTTCACGTTCAAGGCGGGCGATTCCCTGCATGGCGCCTTCGAGTGCCGCACGGTGGACACCCTGCTGGGCTTTGGCAACAACGGCAGGATCTATTCCGTGCCCGTCTCGGCGCTGCCCAACGCGCGCGGCGACGGCGTGCCAATCACCACCCTGTGCGACCTGAGCGGCGGCACGCCCGGCAACGCCGTGCGCATCCTGCACTACTTTGCGGGCAATGGCGCCACCAGCCTGCTGCTCGCATCGAGCGCCGGCTATGGCTTCATCGCCAAGGCGGGCGACATGGTCAGCCGGCTGAAGGGCGGCAAGGCCTTCATTTCGCTGGACGAGGGCGACGTGCCTTTGGCGCCGAAAGTCATCCCGGATGCGGCCAGCGCCGTGGCCTGCCTGACGGAAGGCGCGCGCCTGCTGGTATTCGGCCTCGATGAAATGAAAACCCTGTCCAAGGGCGGCACCGGCGTAAAACTGATCGACCTGGAAGGCAAGGACAAGCTGCTGGCCGTGCAGCCGATCACGCAGCGCGGCGTGGTGGTCTCGGGCATAGGCCGGGCCTCGAAACCGCAGGATGCCTCGCTGGGCGCCACCGCGCTGGCCGACCATTTCGGCAAGCGCGCGCGCAAGGGCAAGCAGCTGGCGGCGAAACTGAAGCCCGTGTCGATGGCGGCCATCGGCTAGGCATCCTCGGCTTCAAACAAAAAAGACAGGCTTGCCTGTCTTTTTTTTCGCCCCACCGAAGCACTGCGCTAGCGCGAGCCGCCTTGGTGCCGCGCCAGGCGCAAAATCTCCGGCGTCGCCTCGACGATTTCAATCACGTCCTGCGGCGCCAGCGTGCCAGACAGGGCATAACGGCCCATCCCCAGCGGCTGCAGCTGCGCAGCTGGCCCGGCGCGGGGGCGATCGTCAGGACCGGGCGCCATCGACGTCAGGGTGGCGCCGGGGCCATCGACCTCGCCGCTATCCGTCCCGAACTCCAGCACCTTGCGCCCCTTGCGGCTGGGCGGAAAGGGGAACGTGGCCGTGGGCCGGTACACCTCGATGCCGTCCGCATCTTCCTCGAACGAGTGCGTCCAGCTGCCGCTGGGTAGCGTGCCTGTCATGCCATGCATGGCCATCCCTCCTTCACCTGACTCAGAAGCACGATACCACGCCGCCCAGGCTTTCATAGCCGGTCACGGATGGTGACCAGGCCGTGCCGTTCCAGGCCTTGTGGAACAGGGCGCCATTCGTGCCCGTGACAAACACGTCGAGCCGGTTCGCCGCCCAGGCCGTGGCGCGCGGGCGCGAGGTGCACACGCCGCCCAGGCTTTCAAAGCCCGTCAGCGAAGGCGCCCAGGCCGTGCCATTCCACGCCTTGTGATACAGGGCGCTGTCCGTGCCGATGACAAACACGTCGAGCCGGTTGGCGCTCCATGACACGGCTTCCACTTCGCCCACGCAGATGCCGCCCAGGCGCTCGAAGCCGTCGATGGACGGTCCCCATTTCGCGCCATCCCACCACTTGTGGTACAGCGCGCCATCGGTGCCGGTGACAAACACGTCGAGGCGATTCGGCCCCCACGCCACGGCCTTCGGCGACGAGGTGCAGATGCCGCCAAGACGTTCATAGCCCGTCAGCGACGGTCCCCATTTCGCGCCGTCCCACCATTTGTGGTACAGGGCGTGATCACTGCCAACGACGAAGACATCGAGACGATTCGGCCCCCACGCCACTGCTTCGGACTGGCCCAGGCAGATGCCGCCCATGGCTTCATAGCCCGTCACGGATGGTCCCCAGGCGGCGCCATTCCACCACTTGTGATACAGGCCGCGGTCCGTGCCGACAACGAAGACGTCGAGCCGGTTCGGTCCCCAGGCAACGGCGCGCGGATCGCCCACGCACAGGCCGCCCAGGGCTTCATAGCCCGTCAGGGACGGTCCCCAGGCCGTTCCGTTCCACCACTTGTGGAACAAGCCGCTGTCCGTGCCCGTGACGAATACATCAAGCCGGTTTTCGCCCCACGACACCGCCTGCGGCGCGCTGGTGGCGATGCCGCCCTGCACTTCATAGCCGGTGAGGGACGGCACCCAGGCCGTGCCATTCCACGCCTTGTGGTACAGCGCGCGGTCGGTGCCCAGCACAAACGCGTCGAGGCGGTTCGCGCCCCAGGCGACGACGGGCGAGGAACTTTGGCGCGGCGTGGCGCCGCCGCCTCCGCCGCCCGTGCCGATGCTGGCGCGCGGACCGTCAAGGCAAGCCTGCATGCGCGCCACCTGGCCCGTGGTAAACATGAACATGGCGGGGTCGTCGACGTAATCCATGTAGTTCATGAACATGTCGCCATTCGGTCCGTTGCTGCAGGAAACGTGGGGGAACGATGGCTGTCCCGTGTTCGGCCCGCCCTGATTGGGCGTGTCGGCCACATTGTCGGTGCCCGAACAGCCCGTGCCGTCATCGCCCCAGATATGGTTCAGGTTCAGCCAGTGGCCGATTTCGTGCGTGGCCGTGCGGCCCAGGTGGAAGGGTGGCGCGGCCGTGCCGATGGTGCCGAAGGCCGATTGCAGGATCACCACGCCGTCGGTATCTGCCGGGCCGCCGGGGAACTGCGCGTAGCCGAGCAAGCCGCCCCCCAGTTGACAGACCCAGATATTCAGGTAGCTGTCGGCGGGCCAGGCATCCATGCCGCCCGTGGCCTGCGCCTTGACGGCATCGTCGGCGTCAAAGGACGCCACCGTCGTCTGGCGCCGTTCGATGCCGCTGGTGGCCGCGCCGTGCGGATCGGTCGTGGCCAGCGCGAATTCCACGCGCGCGTCGGCCGTCAGCGGCAGAAACGGCGCCGGCGTGCTGCCCACATCCGGGTTGACGCGCCGAAAATCGCGGTTGAGCACATCGATCTGGCTGGCGACCTGCGCATCGGAGATATTCTGCGCCGCCGTATTCCATACCACGTGCACCACCACCGGTATCCGCGTCACGCCCGAGCGCGTGGCAATGCCGCCGTCTGCTGCGTACAGGCCGGCCAGGTTCTCGATCTCGTCGCGCACGCTCGCGTAGCCGGGATCTTCGCTCAGCAGGCGGCGATGCACGTCCATTGTGGCGCAGGTGCGCACCTGCGGCGTGGCGCCGCCCTGCCCGCCGCCGCCGCCACCCATGCCGCCACCGCCACGTCCGCCATCGTGGCCGGCCCCCATGCCGCCGCCGTCATTCACGGGCATGCCACTGCTCGCCGCCAGGCCCTGCATGTCCGGTGGCGTCAGCATGCCGCCACCGGACATGCTGCCGGACGACCCGCCGGCGGCCTGCTCGGCGTAGGACACGCCCGGGCGCGCACCGGGCATGGCGCCGCTGCCTTCTGCCGCCTGCAAATCGGCCTGCACATCGCCCTCGACCGGCATCGACTGCATGGCGGACGTGGCTGGCATGCCCGTGGCGGACCCGGTAGCCGGTGTCTTTTTCGTTTTGGAAGTGCTCATGATGTCTCCTTCGTCTGTTTGCCGACTCACTATGGCATGGCGAAAAGAGGAGCATTTGCGCCAGATCAAGTCTGGCAAGCACAAAGATAAAAAGTGAGGGACGAAAAAAAAAGACAGCCGAAGCTGTCTTTTGGGCTTGCGGGCCGGGGCCCGCAAGCGGTGCATTACTTGGCGGCGGCGGCCTTGACTTCAGCGTCGGCCTTGGCCTTGGCTTCTTCAGTCTTGGTGGCGGCGATGGCCTTGTCCTGGTTCGCTTCCACTTTTTCCTTGGCCAGTTTGGCGTCCGCTTTCACGCTGGTTTTACCCGCTTTGGCATCGGCTTTGGCGGCGGCCTTGTCAGCCTTGGCTTGTGCTTTCAGTTTATCTTCAGGATCGGCGTCGGCCACTTTATCGTGGGCCTTGGCCTTGGTTTTGTTGGCCTTGTGCTGGGCGTCGGCTTTCTTTTCGTCGGCCTTCATTTCCGCCTTGGCGACATTTGCGTCAGCCTTGGCATCGACTTTGGCTTCCTTGTTGGCAGCCTTGTTGATGTCATGCTGCGCAGACGCCTGGGCGCTGGCGACGGCTGGGGTAACTGGCGCCGTTTGCGCGATGGCGGCGGTGGCGAACAGGGTAGCGATCAGGGTGGCGAGTAATTTGTTCATGATGTGACCTTTCAATATGGATTCGATTTATTTTTACTAAAGGCGGGCAAAATGTTCCAAATTTGCCAGGCACCGCGCTGTGGTTGTCAGCAGCTCGATGGCATGACTTCATAGTAAAGACAAGTCGCAAACCACACAGTGCGTTAGCGCACTCAACGGGAAATATGTGCAATTCGGCAAATATCCCATCGAGCGCGCTACGCCGTCTCAAGCCCTCATGCGCGCACGGCCAGCGCCGCGTGGCGGGCCGCGACCCACTCCTCGTTGGCCGGCTCGACGCCCACGACGATGCGGCTGTCATCACTGGAAATACGGCTGGCGTTGCGGGCATTGGCATCCGCATCGAGCACCGGACCGAGGAAACCGAGTTCAGCGCAGATGCGCTGGCGCAGCTCGGCGCTGTGTTCGCCGATACCGGCCGTAAACACCAGCATGTCCAGCCCGCCCAGCACGGCCGTCAGGGCGCCGATCTCGCGCACGATGCGGCGGATATATAAAGCCAGCGCGGCGCGGATGCGCTCCCCCGTCGCATCCTGGCGGTCCTGCTGCGCCAGCAGGATGGGCGGATCGGCCGATACGCCCGACACGCCCAGCAAGCCCGACTCGTGGTACAGCACGTGCGCCACTTTTTCCAGCGACAGCTTTTCGATTTCCATCAGGTAGATGACGGCGCCCGGATCGAGCGAGCCGCAGCGCGTGCCCATCATCAAGCCATCGAGCGCGGAAAAGCCCATGGTGGTGGCCACGCTGTGCAGGTTCTCCATGGCGCACAGGCTGGCGCCGCTGCCCAGGTGGGCGACGATGACCTTGCCGCGCGCGACCGCACCGAAGCGCTGCTCCAGCACTAGCGACTGGTATTCATAGGACAGGCCGTGGAAGCCATAGCGGCGCAAGCCCCGCTCCCACGCATCGTAAGGCAGGGCCAGAATCTGCTCGACCTGCGGCACCGTGTGGTGGAAGGCCGTGTCGAAGCACGCCACCTGGGCGATGTCGGGCCGCGACTCGAGCAGCACCTCGATCGCCTCCAGCGCGAACGGCTGGTGCAATGGCGCCAGCGGCACGAAGCTTTTCAGGTCGGCCAGCACACTGAAATCGATGCGCACGGGAGCGAAATACTTGCTGCCGCCATGCACCACGCGGTGCGCCACGGCGCGCAGCGGGCGCCCCGCCAGACGTTCGACGACCTTTTCGCGGATGTGCGCCAGGGCCGCATGGTGCGGCTGCTGCGGGTCCAGCTGCAAGGCCTCGGCCGGCAGGCCGCCGGCGCGGTAGCTGGCGCTTTCGCGGCCGATGCCTTCGACCTTGCCGCTCCATTCGGCCTGCTGCGGCAGAACGCCGCCGGCCTGCTCGAACAAGGCAAACTTGATGCTCGACGAGCCGCAATTGAGCACCAGGATCAGGGTGCTGTCGGCGTGTTGGGTGGCTGCGTTCATGGCGGCGTGCTCCGGTAATGGTTGGCCAGCATCACTGCGATGGCGCACGAGGCGATGCGGCTGGCGCGCGAGTCGGCGCGGCTGGTGAGGATGACGGGTATCTTCGCCCCCAGCACGATGCCGGCGCTGTCCGCGTCGCCCATGTATTCGAGCTGCTTGGCCAGCATGTTGCCGCTTTCCAGGTCGGGCACCAGCAAGATATCGGCGCGGCCCGCCACCTCGGAAACGATGCCCTTGACGGTGGCGGCGGCGATCGAGACGGCGTTGTCGAACGCCAGCGGGCCGTCGAGGATGGCACCCGTGATCTGCCCGCGGTCGGCCATCTTGCACAGGGCTGCCGCGTCCAGGGTGGCCGGCATGTCCGCATTCACCGTTTCCACGGCGGCCAGGATGGCCACGCGCGGCTGGGCCACGCCGATCACGTGCGCCAGGTCGATGGCGTTGCGCACGATGTCGGCCTTCATGGCCAGGTTCGGCGCGATATTGATGGCGGCGTCCGTGATGATGAACGGGCGCGGATACGAGGGCGTCTGCATCAGGAAGCAGTGGCTGATGCGGCGCTTGGTGCGCAGTCCGGCGCTGGCCACCAGCACGGCCGACATCAGTTCATCCGTGTGCAGGCTGCCTTTCATGATCGCTTCCACTTCGCCCTTGCCCGCCAGTTCGGCGCCGCGCGCGGCAGCCGCATGGCTATGCTCGACGTCCTCGATGGCGATGCCCTCCAGGCTCAATCCCGCTTCCAGCGCCACGGCTTCCAGGCGTGCGCGCGGCGCCACCAGCACGGGCGTGATCAGGCCGGCCGCATAGGCGTCCAGCGCGCCGGACAGGCTCAGTTCATCGCACGGGTGCACCACCGCCACCTTGATCGGGCCCAGGGTGCGCGCGTGTTCCAGCAGGCGGCGCGTGCCGTCGCCGTTATGCAGGCGCACTTCGGGCAGGGTGGCGCGCTTGCGCTCGATCTGCTCGGCGGGCGCGATCACCTGCGCCTCGCCATCGAGCACCACGGCGCCATGCTGGTTGACGCAGCGGCACGCCAGCGTCACGTGGCGGCTGCGCGCATCGAGTGCAGTAACGGTGACGCTGATGGCCAGCGTATCGCCCACGCGCACGGGTTGCAGGAAGCGCAGGGTCTGGCCCGTGTACACGGTGCCGGCGCCGGGCAGGCGCGTGCCCAGCACGGCGGAAATGAGGGCCGCGCCCCACATGCCATGCGCGATCACGCCCTGGTAGCGGCTGGAAGCGGCAAATTCCGCGTCCAGGTGCTGCGGGTTGTCATCGCCCGACATCACCGCGAACAGGGCGATATCGTCCATGCTCAGGGTGCGCGTGATGCTGGCAGTGTCGCCGATGGCGATTTGCTCGAAGGTGCGGTTGCGCACGATATTCAAATCATCGTCTTGGGTGGTAGTCATCTTGGCCTTCTAGGCAGGGGTACGGTTCTTGGCGGATTTGGCTTTTGGCTTCGTCGTTACAACAGTTGTTGGCTTCGATTCTGCCACGGCCGGCGGCGACGCCTTGGCTTGCGCCTTGGCGGCGCGGTCGAAGACATCGAGCATCTGCTGCAGGCTCGCTTCCTCGTCCGGCGTCGGCGCTTCCGGCACTTGCAGCACCTGCTGCAGCCATTCCGCCAGCGCGCGGATGGATTCCGGGTCGGCGTGCGACAGCAAGGTTGGCAAGGCGGCGACGGCGGCATCGAAATCATGCATCATCAGGCGCGCCTGCTGGCGCACGATGTGGCGGAATTCCTCCATGCTGAAGTCCTGCCGGTACTGCGGCTTGATCAGTTTGAGCGCCAGGTTGACCCGGCGCTCGTCGGCGATCATGCGGAAGCGGTAGATGTAGAAAAGCGCGCGCACGGCCGCTTCCACCAGGCCGCCCCGCTGCATGTCCTCTTCCATCTTGCGCGTTTCGCAGCGCACGTATTCGCAATGCTCGGGCGAGATGCCGGGGTGCGGACGCGGTGGATTGACGTCGCCGGGACTTTGTCCCGTCAATGCCTGCACCAGAGGCGAGCCGTACACCATGTCGAAGGTGGCTTCCTGCATGCTGTCGCGCAAGTCGCGCCAGCTGTTCAGGCCTGCCGTGATGGCGCCGGAAACCGCCTCCTGCATGGCCAGCAGCGGATTGTCGGGCGCCACCGGCTGGCGCTGGGCGCGCACCTTTTCCGCCTCTTTCGCCACCAGCCTGGCCAGCGGATTATGGTCGGTCCAGCGCTCGTACGACACGCGCAGCGGATGCGAAAGCTGCAGGAAGCGCGCCGTCTGCGGCGTCACCATGGCGCGCACCCACGGCTGCGCGAAGGTGCGGTACAGGGCCAGGTTCACTTCGGAGACGCGCGCGGCGGCGGCGAACTTGCGGTCGTTTTCCACGCTTGGCTGCACGATGGCGCGCACGTCCTCGATGCTGCGGCGTTCCACCTGCAGCACATAGTCGCCGCTGGCCAGGTCGGCGTTCGGCGTGTCCGGCGTCTTGTCGACGATCAGCGCCTGGTAGATGCCGGCCGGCAGCAGGTTGATCAGATCGATATTGCTGGCGAACTTCTGGTGCTCCTTGCGCCCCACCTTGGCCGAGACAAAAATGCCCAGGTGGCCGATGCTGTCATGCACGGCGTACACGATGGTCTGGTCGTGCATCAGCACGTCGTTGTCGTCGCGGTACAGGTCCGTGATCCAGCCCAGCGCCTGCGGCGGAGGCGTGATGTTGTCGCCGTTCGAGCAGAACACGACGATGGGCGAGCGGATATTGCGCAAGTCCAGGCGCACGCCGTCCGAGGTAATCAGTTCGGCCGTGGCCAGGCGGTTGCCGATGAACAGATTGTCGACGATGTACTGCATCTCGACGTCGTTCAGGAAGACGTGGCCGCCCCAGTATTTTTCAAACTCCAGGTAGCGCGGCGCTTCCGTGTCGATGTTCGCATACAGGTTGTACTGCTTGGTCCACAGGGTGTTGGCCGGGTTCAGGTTCTCGAAATTCTGCACCAGGCTGGCGCCGTCGAAACGGCCGTTGCCCAGGTCGCCCGCCAGCGCCGTGGCCCAGCTGCCGCCCATCAGGCCGCCCGCATAGCGCATCGGATTGCGGCCATGCCAGCCGGCCCAGTACGACACGGGCGCGCCGGCCACGATGATGGGGCCGAACAGCTCCGGGCGCATGGCGGCCGTCATGAGGATTTGCCAGCCCGCCTGGCAATTGCCGATGACGACAGGCTTGCCTTCGCTGTGCGGATGCAGGGCGATGACCTTTTCCAGGAACTGCGCTTCCGCGTGCATCACGTCTTCCACCGTCTGCCCCGGCACGGGGTCGGGCAAAAAGCCGATGAAGTAGCAGGGGTGACCCGCGCGCAGGGCCACGCCGATCTCGCTTTCCGCCTTGAAGCCGCCGATGCCGGGGCCGTGGCCGGCGCGCGGGTCGACGACGACGAAGGGCCGCTTCGTCGGATCGGGTTCCGGCGCATCGGGCGTCAGGATGCGCGCCAGGCCGTAGTTGACGGGGCGCGCCAGCTCCAGGCCCGACATCACCAGTTCGGCCGGAAAATCAAGCACGTTCGGCACTTCCTCGGCCAGGTGCTCCTGGTACTGGTTGCCACGGCGGCGCATCACGTCCGCATACAGCACGATGCGCTGCCAGGAGTCGCGCGCATAGTCGCCCAGCATGCCCAGCGACGGCAGCCCGCCGGTGGAGAAAAATGGTGCAGCTTCGGTTTTCATGGCTATCCTTTTCATGCGAACAAGCGCCGGACCATTCCGGCGCGGGGTCTACGCCATCTGGCTGATGGTCTTGCGAAAACGGGCAAGGGCAAACGTGAACAGGGCCGTGCCAATGGCCAGCAGGGCCAGGAAGGGTTTCCAAACCACGTCGATGCCGGCGCCACGGTACAGAATCGCCTGGCTCAATTCGACGAAATGCGTGGTGGGCGCGATCAGCATGATGTTCTGCACCAGCTGCGGCATGCTTTCGCGCGGCGTGCTGCCGCCCGACAGCATCTGCAGCGGCAGCAGCACGAGGATCAGCAGCATGCCGAACTGCGGCATGCTGCGCGCCACGGTGGCGAGGAAAATGCCCATCGAAGTGGTGGCAAACAGGTGCAGCGCCGCGCCGCACAGGAACAGCGCGATCGAGCCCTCGATCGGCACGTGCAGCATGCCGCGCACCACCAGGTTCAGCGACAGGGCGGCGGCCAGCAGCACCACCAGGCCCATCGACCAGACCTTGCCCAGCATGATTTCGGCCGGCGTCACGGGCATCACCAGCAGATGCTCGATGGTGCCGTGCTCGCGCTCGCGGATCAAAGCCGCGCCCGTCAGGATGATCGACAGCATCGTCACCTGGTTGATGATTTCCATCAGCGAGCCAAACCAGGCCTGGCTCAGCGAGGGATTGAAGCGCGCGCGCATCACCAGCTCCACGGGCGACACCGTCACGCCGCGGTAGCGCTTGGCGAATTCGGATATTTCGCCGGCGACGATCTGCTGGATGTAGCCGCTGCCGCTGAAGGCCTGGCTCATGCGCGTGGCGTCCACGTTCAGCTGCAGCTCCGCCTGGCGCCCGCCCAGCACGTCGGCCTGCAGCTTGGGCGGAATCGTCAGCACGAAGGTGTACTGGCCCGCATCGAGGCCGGCGTCGACCTGGCTCTGGTTGATCATGGCCGGCGGCGTGAACTGCGGCGGGAAGAAGGCCGAGGCGATGCGCGCGGACAGGGGCGAGCCATCCTCGTCGACGATGGCGATCGAGGCCATGTGCAGGGTTTCCGGCTTGGCCGTGGCGGCCACGTAGATGGCCAGGGTGAACGTGTAGAGGATCAGGATCAGCATCATCGGGTCGCGGATCAGGCTCCAGATTTCCTTCACGCCCAGGCGGTAGATGTTTTCAAGGTGCCGCATATCAGCTCTCCTGTTTCTTCAGCAGCGCCACCGTCACGCCGAGGATCACGGGAATGGCGATGAGCAGGGGCCAGAACGAGGCGTGCAGGTCGCCGAATCCCAGCGCCTTGTTGAATACGCCGCGGCTGATATTGAGCATGTGCGTGGCCGGGTACATCAGGCCGATGGCCTTGCCCACGCCTTCCATTGACGAGACGGGATTGAGCAGGCCGGAAAACTGGATGGCCGGGATCATGGTGCCGATCATGGTCACGAACAGGGCCGCGATCTGGCTGCGCGTAAACGTCGAGGCGAACAGGCCGATGCCGGTGGCGCAGATATTGAAGATGAAGGTGGCGCCGATCAGGGTCGGCAGGCTGCCCTTGATCGGCACGCCGAAGGCGGTCACCGCCAGCAGGGCCATGAGGACGAAATTGAACATGGCCAGCACCACGTACGGCACCTGCTTGCCGAGCAAGAATTCCAGGCGCGTGACGGGCGTCACGTACAGGTTGATGATGGAACCGAGTTCCTTTTCGCGCACCACGGACAGCGCCGCCAGCATGGCCGGCAGCATCAGCAGCAGCAAGGGGATCACGGCCGGCACCATGGCCGGCAGGCTTTTCACGTCCGGGTTGTAGCGGTAGCGCGTTTCGATGGCGACGGGGTTGGCCACCTTGACGCCATAGCGGTGCAGCGCCTGGTCGGCCAGCCACAGCTGGTGCATGCCCTGCACGTAGCCCTGCACGGTTTCCGCGCGCATCGGCATGGCGCCATCGATCCAGGCGCCCACCTGGGCCGGCGCGCCGCGCTGCACGTCGCGCGCGAAGCCGGGCGGAATCTCGATCGCCAGCGACAGTTCGCCGCTGCGCATGCGCTTGTCGATATCGGCATAGTCGCGCAGCGGCGGGCGCTCGATGAAATAGCGCGAGCCGGCCAGGTTGTTCGCATAATTCTGGCTCAGGGTGGTCTGGTCGTGGTCGAGCACCGCGTACGTCAAGTCTTCCACGTCCAGGCTGATGCCGAAGCCGATGACGAACAGCAGCAGCACGGAGCCGCCCAGCGCCAAGGTCAGACGCACGGGATCGCGCCGCAGCTCCAGCGTTTCGCGCCACATGTAGCTGAGCATGCGGCCCAGGCTGAAGCGGCTGCGCCGCTGTCCGGTGGCGGTGTCCGGAGCGGTGGCAGGAGCGGTGGCAGGCGCGGCCTGGGCAGCCTGCGCCTCGGGCGCCGTGCCGCCGCCCGCCTCTTCCAGGTAGGCGATGAAGGCCGCTTCCAGCGATGGCGCGCCCTTCTTGCGCACCAGTTCGGCCGGCGCATCGCTGACCAGCACTTTGCCCGCATGCATCAGCGAGATGCGGTCGCAGCGCTCGGCCTCGTTCATGAAGTGGGTGGAGATAAAAATCGTGACGTGGTCACGCCGCGCCAGCTCGATCATCAGGCGCCAGAAATTGTCGCGCGCGATGGGGTCGACGCCGGACGTCGGTTCGTCGAGGATCAGCATTTCCGGCTTGTGCACCATGGCCACGGCCAGCGACAGGCGCTGGCGGATGCCCAGCGGCAGGCTGTCAGGCAAGTCGTCCATCACTTCGCGCAAATCGAAGCGCTGCGCCATCTCGTCGACGCGGGCGGCAATTTCGCCTTCCGGCACGTGGAACAGGCGCGCGTGCAGCACCAGGTTCTGGCGCACCGTCAGTTCGCTGTACAGCGAGAAGGCCTGCGACATGTAGCCGACCCTGCGGCGCGTGTCTATATCGTTGGAATCGACTTCCTTGCCGAACAGCCAGGCCTTGCCTTCCGTGGCCGGCAAGAGGCCCGTGAGCATCTTCATGGTGGTCGACTTGCCGCAGCCGTTCGAACCGAGAAAACCGAAAATCTCGCCGCGGCCGATGCGGAAATTCACATGGTCGACGGCCGTGAAGTCGCCGAAGCGCATGGTCAGGTCTTTGGCCTCGATGGCGACGTCCTGCGCGCTGGCCGCGTCCAGCGGCGTGATGACGACGGGCTGGTGGCCAGCGCGCTTGGCCTCGGGCAGCAGCTTGATGAAGGCCGCTTCCAGGTTGCCGCTGCCGGTACGCGCCAGCAGTTCTGCCGGCGTGCCCGTATCGAGCACCTTGCCGTCATCCATGGCGACCAACCAATCGAAGCGCTGCGCCTCGTCCATGTAGGCGGTGGCCACCATCACGCTCATTTGCGGGCGCTGCACGCGGATGCCGGCGATCAGGTCCCAGAACTGGGCCCGCGCCAGCGGATCGACGCCGGTGGTCGGCTCGTCGAGGATCAGCAGGTCGGGATCATGGATCAGGGCGCAGCACAGGCCCAGTTTCTGCTTCATGCCGCCCGACAGCTTGCCCGCCGGGCGCGCCAGGAAGGGGTGCAAGCCCGTGCTCAGAGTCAGCTGGTCGATGCGGCGCCGGCGCTCGGCCGCGTCGTGGCCGAACAGGCGCGCGAAAAACTGCAGGTTTTCCTCGACCGACAGGGTCGGATACAGATTCTTGCCCAGCCCTTGCGGCATGTAGGCGATGCGCGGACAAACATCGTCGCGGTGGCGCGCATCCTGCATGTCGCCACCCAGCGCCATGACCGTTCCCTGCTGCACGGCACGCGCACCGGCCACCAGCGACAGCAGGCTCGATTTGCCCACGCCATCGGGACCGATCAAGCCCACCATGCGGCCGGCCGGCACGTCCAGGTCGATGGCGTCGAGCGCCACCGTCTTGCCGTAATGCTGGCTGACGCCCTTGATGCTGACAACAAAGGAAGTGGCCGCTGCACTCACTGCGGAACCTTCGCCGTCAATTCAGCGGGCCAGGCCTGCTTGGCATCGAGGCGCACCCAGGCCACGCCAGGCAAGCCCACTTTCACCAGCGCCAGGTGTTTTTGCAGCAGCTCGCGGCTGATCTGCGCCTTCACGCGGAACATCAGTTTCTGCCGTTCGCTGGCCGTTTCCACCGTTTTCGGCGTGAACTGCGCGCTGGCGGCGACAAACGAAATCGTCGCCGGAATCACGTAATTGGGCGCCGCGTCGAGGATGATGCGCACCTCGCCGCCCAGCGCCACCTTGCCGGCCGCCGTTTCGGGCAGGAAGAAAGTCATGTAGACGTCCGACAGGTCGACCAGATTGAGTACCTTGCCGCCGCCGGCCAGCACTTCGCCCTGCTGCGCCACCAGGTATTGCACGCGACCGTCGCGCGGTGCCTTCAGCTGGCCATCGGCCAGGTCGGAATCGATGCGCGCCGTGGTGGCCTCGGCGGCGACGACGGCCGAACGCGAGCCCACCACTTGCGCCTTGGCCGCGTCGATGGCCGCCTGCGCCGCCGTCACCTGTGCCTTGGCCGCGTTCAGGGCGGCGGCCACGCTGCGCATGCGGGCGCGGTCGTCGTCGAGTTCCTGCACCGACGAAGCGCCTTCCTTCGACAGGGTTTCGGAACGGGCCAGGCGGCGCTTGGCCGCATCGAGTTCGCTTTCGCGCTGCGCCACCATGGCCAGCGCGGCCGCCTTGTCGCTTTCGCGCACGGCCACCTGCGCCTGCGCGCCCACCACCGTATCCAGCGCCTGCTGCTGGCGCGCGCGCGC
>CAUSDR010000095.1:0-15525 GCA_963530105.1 uncultured Janthinobacterium sp. | reverse complement strand
GCGCCACGCCGGCCACATCATCCTGCTGCCACGGCAGTTGTACATCGCCCGCCGCCAGTTCGCCGGCGGCGGGGTGGTAGCGCAGGGATGGCAGCAGGGGGCGTGCGCCCACTTCGCCGGGCGCCACCAGCTGCTCGATGGCGAACAGCTTGATGGCCGCCTGCGCATCGCTGGCATTGGCATAGGCGACCACCGTGTTGGTGGTGCCCAGGTCGATGCCGACCAGGAAGGCCGGCTTGCCCACCGCGCCCGCCATGCTTATTGCTGCGGCGTGCCGCGCACGTCGAATTCGACTTTCCAGCGCTCGGCGCCGTCAGGGGACACGGCCAGCAGCTCCAGCGTGCCCGCTTCCGTCACGCGCGCATGCAGTTTCACTTGCACGACGTCGCCGGCCTGACGGCCTTCGGCGGACAGCGTCGCCTGGATTTCGCTCAGCTCCTGCAATTCATCGGGGCCCCAGAAGTCGAGCAAGTCGCCGATCTGGTCGTTGCGGCGCGTGGACGAGGCAAAGAAGCGGAAGTGCACGGGTTCGCCCACCACCAGGCCGAATTGCTGGCCCGGCAGTTCCAGTTCGCTGCCTTCCTCCATGCCGAACGGCGCCACGCACAGGGCCTGGATCGGCGGTTCCATGCCGGGGATGGCGGGCATGGCCGATTCGATGGCCACGTAGAAGGAACTGGCCGTGCCGCCGCGGATGCGTACGCCATGGCCGCGCCGCACGTAGCTGTAATAGGCCGCGCCGCGCGCCACGGCCAGGTCCAGGTCGGCCCCGGCCAGCATGCGCGCCGGTTCCGCGCCTTCCATGTACAGCCAGTCGTTGACGGTGGCCATGATGCGCTGCACCAGCAGGTCGGACTTGAAGACGCCGCCGTTGAACAGCACGGCCGTCGGGTGCAAAAAGCTGGCGTCGGCCGACTGGCGGCCGGCAAAGCCTTCCAGCTCGGACGTCGCCGCCACTTGCCGGCCCAGGAAGGCGGCCAGGTGGCGCGTGATGGCCGCGTCCTGCGCATACGGCAAGCCCAGTTGCGTCAGGCCGGCGCGCGTGCGCACGGCTGGGCGGCTCGATGCTTCCACCTGCGGGAAGAAACCGTCAAGGATGAAGGTGGATACTTCCGCGCGCGTCAGTTCCGTGCGGATGGAGCCGCCGATCAGTTTCGAGCCGCGGCTCGGTACGACGATGGGCGCCGTTTCCAGGCCGCTGTCGGCCAGCAAGCTTTCCTTGGCGCTGCGGCAGCCGTAGGTCAGTGCGCGCATCTGCCAGGCGTCCAGCTGGGTGCCATTGGCGGCTAGCTTGCGGGCCACCAGGTGGGCCAGCGCCAGGTCCATATTGTCGCCGCCCAGCAGGATGTGCTCGCCCACGGCCACGCGGTGCGGTTCCAGCACGCCGTCGCGTTCCAGCACGGCGATCAGCGAAAAGTCGCTGGTGCCGCCGCCCACGTCGACCACCAGGATGATGTCGCCCGGCTTGACTTCCTTGCGCCAGCGGCCTTCGCTGGTCTGGATCCAGCTGTACAGGGCTGCCTGCGGCTCTTCCAGCAGGGTCAGCGACGTATAGCCGGCCGCCTGCGCCGCTTCCATCGTCAGCTCGCGCGCGGCCGGGTCGAAGGAGGCGGGAATCGTGACGGTGATTTCCTGCTGCGCGAACGGCGCTTGCGGGTGGGCCTGGTCCCAGGCCTGGCGCAAGTGCGTCAGGTAGCGCGTGGCCGCCGTGATGGGCGAGATGCGCGCCACTTCGGCCGGCGCATCGTTCGGCAGGATGGCCGCGCGGCGGTCCACGCCCGGGTGGCACAGCCAGCTTTTCGCGCTGGAAACGAGACGGATGGGCGTGGTGGCGCCGCGGCTGCGGGCCATTTCGCCGACGACGAAGGGCGCTTCGGCTTCCTCGGTGACCCAGGGCAGGGCCAGGTCGCCCGCCGTCACTTCATCGGCGTGGGGCAGGTAGACGAACGACGGCAGCAGCGAAAGCTCCTCGACGGTGCCCGGCGCGGACAGCTGCGGCACTTTCAGCACGCCATGGCTGGACTTCTCGCCATCGCTCTCCACCAGGTTCACATACGACAGGGCGCTGTGGGTGGTGCCCAGGTCGATGCCGATGGCGTAGCGCGGGGTGTCCGGGGTGTGGTTGCTCACGTCGTTCACAGTTCCACCTCGGCTGGCGCCAGGATGGCCGCGTCGTGCTGCTCGCTCAGTTTCGGCAGGCGCACGCTGGATGCGCGCCAGCCGCGATGGCTGAGGGTGCCCGTGAATGGCGCCGAGCCGACCACATTGCCCGTCAGGCGCACTTGCGCGGAATCAAACCCTTCCTGCAGGACGATGCGGCTGCCCTCGGCTTCCTGGCGCACGGGGTCGATGGTGAAATATTCGCGCATGACCTTGGCGCAGCCTTCATGCACGACGCGGGCCGCCGCGCCGATGTCGGCGTCCGCATGGCTGCCCAGGTTTTCCTGGGTAAAGTCGATCAATCGCGCTTCGCGTTGCAGCAGGGCCAGCAATTGCAGGGCGGCATCCGGCGTGGCTTCTTTTAATATGACGGGCGCGGCGGCCGGCGTCGGCACGGGTGCCGGGGCGGACGCAGGGGCCGCCGGCGCGACGGGCGCGGCTTCCGGCGAGGACAGCTTTTCCACGCGGGCCGCATAGGCGGCGTCCGACAGGGTGCTGAAGAAGGCGCCGAAGGCCAGCGGGACACGGCGCCAGAACGATGGGTGGGACGATGATGTGCTCATAGGAACTCGTTTCTCTGATCTGTAGGGAGGCGTCGGCGGCGGGGGCCGCTTCGCAGGGTATTGCATGGGCCGGGCCAGTATGGCCGGCTGGCGTTTGCCCGCATGATACCAGCTACGGCGCCGGCGCCAAAGCCGCAGCGGCCGCTCACTGCGGGGAAGAGGCCGCATTTTTATTGCGCTGGCGCAGAAGAACAAGGATTAGGCCTGTCTTTCGACTAAAATCGCCCCTTGTTTTTTCCTCATGATTTTCATGTGGCAATAAACTTGGCGCCAGCAAGGCCAGCGTCACGCTTAATTAACAAGATGAATAAAATTAACAAGAGGAATCCATGAACAAGCGCTTATACCAAGGCATGCGGCTGCTGGCAGTGGCCGGCGTGATCGTGCTGGCCGGCTGCGGCGGCAAGGGCGAAAGCGGCGGCCAGTCCAGCGCCGCGCGCCTGGATGGCAAGGAAAAGGGCAGCGAATTTCTTGCCTACGAACACAGCGTCAGCGTCGATACGCGGGAGGCGCAGGTGCGGCCCCTGTATGAAAAAGTCGTCGCCGCTTGCAAGGCGGATACGGACAACGGCTGCCTGCTGCTCGATTCCAGCCTCGACAGCGGCCGCTACGTGCACGCGCGCATCAGCATGCGCGCCAAGCCGGCCGGCATCAAAAAGCTCGTCGCCCTGGTCACGGCCGAAGGCGAGTTGACGAGCCAGGGCACGAAGGTGGAAGACCTGGGGCGTCCCGTGCTCGACAGCAAGAAGCGGCTGGACATGCTCAGGCAATACCAGGTGCAATTGCAAGCACTGGAAAAGCGCTCGGGCACGAATGTCGATGCCTTGATCAAGGTGACCAAGGAACTGGCCACCGTGCAGGTGGAACTGGAGCAGGCGACGGCGGCCAATGCATTGTTGATGCAGCGCATCGATACGGATTTGCTGAACGTGGCCATCAGCGCGGAAGGCAAGCAATCGTTCTGGTCGCCCGTCAAGCGGGCGCTGGGCAACTTCACGGACAACCTGTCGGAAGGCGTGGCCAATGCCATCACGGCCATCGCTTACATCTTGCCGTGGCTGCTAGCCTTCGTGCTGCTGTTCCCGCTGGGACGCAAGGGCTGGCGCCGCTTGCGGGGCAAGTCCGGAGGCGCGGCGCGCTGAGGCGCATGGCGGGGAGGGTTTTCCCTTCCGCCAAAGCCTGGCTGCGTTGCCGGAAACTGCATTCCGGCGCGCACGCAGGTAATTGCCGGGCAATGGCGTCAATCATATTGCCCTGGCAAATAAGTACGATGCCGCCAATCACGGCGGCAATAAGGCCCGCCCTTTAAAATCCTCTCGCTGCCGGCTGTGCCGGCATTTGCTGGCGATAATCATCGACCTCGTCTTTTGATATCACGGACAGCACATCGTGACCTTTTCTCACGCGTTTCTTGATATTGCTGCCAGTAACGGCTTCATTTTCTTCATAGGCCAATTGATTGCCTGGCGTTCCCGCCGGCATGGGCGAGGATGCGCAAGCGCTCAGCAGGGAAAGCGCAAATAAACTCAAGAGCATTTTTTTCATGGATGAAATTAACCTTGGTTGAAAGAGGACGCTGATTCTATTTCTCGGCATGCCATCGGAAAACGTGACATGTTGTCATTTCATCTTAATGTAGTTATCAAGAACGCTCAATTGTTTTTTTAGTTAAATATTTCTAACGAGATAATTTTCTATTCACCCTGCAACATGGCGTGCACCATGTGCTGTCATTTTCTTTCCGCGAATCTGCTATCACTCACCAGAAAATGGCGCTGGCGCACCAAAACAGGGGAGGCGTGCGCCATTACCGCCCTGCGCCTGCTGTTCGTCCCGCGCCTGCCGTGCTGCCTGCCAGGCCTGGCATGCATTCTGCTTTATCAATATTGCATGCTGTAGTCCGATACCCAAGAACCTCACACAGGAGTCTCCATGACACGACGCATCATCCTGAAAGCGGCAGCCGCAGGCGCACTGGCCCTCGCCACCTCCACCTGTATGCAGGCAGCCTGGGCTGCCGACACCATCAAGGTGGGCATCTTGCACTCCTTGTCGGGCACGATGGCCATCTCTGAAACGTCGCTGAAAGACGTGGCCTTGATGACGATCGCCGAAATCAATGCCAAGGGTGGTGTGCTGGGCAAGAAGCTGGAGGCCGTCGTCGTCGACCCGGCGTCGAACTGGCCGCTGTTCGCGGAAAAGGCGCGCCAACTGGTGGCGCAGGATAAAGTCGCCGTCGTCTTCGGCTGCTGGACGTCCGTGTCGCGCAAGTCGGTCTTGCCCGTGTTTAAGGAACTCAACAGCCTGCTGTTCTATCCCGTGCAGTACGAGGGCGAGGAACTGGAAAAGAATGTGTTTTATACGGGCGCCGCGCCGAACCAGCAGGCGATCCCGGCCGTGGAGTACCTGATGAGCAAGGATGGCGGCGGCGCCAAGCGCTTCGTGCTGCTGGGCACGGACTATGTCTATCCGCGCACCACCAACAAGATCCTGCGCGCCTTCCTGAAAAGCAAAGGCGTGAAGGATAGCGATATCAGCGAGGTTTACACGCCGTTCGGCCATGCCGACTATCAAACCATCGTCGCCAATATCAAGAAATTTTCCACGGGCGGCAAGACGGCCGTCATTTCCACCATCAATGGCGATTCGAACGTGCCGTTCTACAAGGAACTGGGCAATGCCGGCTTGAAAGCCACCGACGTGCCCGTCGTCGCGTTTTCCGTGGGCGAGGAAGAGCTGCGCGGCATCGATACCAAGCCCTTGCTGGGCCACCTGGCGGCGTGGAATTATTTTGAATCCGTCAAGAATCCCGTGAATACGGCTTTCATCAAGCAGTGGAAAGCCTACGCCGTGGCGCAGAAGCTGCCGAACGCGGGTTCGGTGGTGACGAACGACCCGATGGAAGCGACGTATGTGGGCATCCACATGTGGGCGCAAGCCGTGGAAAAAGCCAAGTCGACGGACACGGACAAGGTGATCGCCGCCATGGCGGGCCAGAGCGTGAAGGCGCCATCGGGCTTTACCTTGACCATGGATGCGAGCAACCACCACTTGCACAAGCCCGTGATGATCGGCGAGATCAAGGCCGATGGGCAATTCAATGTCGTGTGGAAAACCAAGGAGCCGATCCGCGCCCAGCCATGGAGTCCGTATATCAAGGGCAATGAGGGCAAGCAGAAGCTGTAAGAGCCGTCACCCGCCAGCAAATGCCGGGGTCGGACCCTGAGGGACTAGGCGTCCCCATCCGACCCCAGTCCTCGCCTTTGGGGTAAGCATACATCCCTGTGCAGTCATTCTTTGGAACGCAAATGCAGCTCCTCTTCAAACTGCTGGTCCTTGCCTGCCTGTTTTTAGCGTCCATGGCGCAGGCTGCCGTCCCTGCGGACTTGCTCAAGCCCCTGGCCGGCGACGACCCCGACGCCCGCGTGGCCGCCGTGGCGCAGATCGCCGCGCTGGCCACGCCCGAGGCCGCCAAGGTGCTGCAAGCCTTGCAGGACGACAATTTATACGCCGCGCCCGACGGCAAGGTGTACATCGTCGATGGCGAGCAGGCGCATGACCCGGCGAGCGGCAACGACGTGCCGCTGCCCGACGGCATCGATGGCGTGATGGTCAACAACCGCTTGCGCTCGGCCGTGGCAGGCGCCTTGTCGGGAATGAAACTGCTGGCGCCGCAGCGCGCCGAGCGACTGGCCGCCGCGCAGGCGCTGCAGCAATCCGTCGATGCCGCGCAACTGCCCCTGATCCACAAGGCGCTGGCGCGGGAGCGCGATGCCGAAATACAAGCGATCCTGCAAGTGCTGATCGCCAGCGCCAACCTGCACGCACCCGACGCGGCCACGCGCAAGCAGGCCGTGCAGGATCTGGCGGACAGCAGCGATGCGCGCCTGCTGCCCGTGCTGCAAGCCATGCTGGAGAAGGGGCCGGATGGCCGCGCCAGTGAGCCGGACGAAGCCGTGCAGCTGGCCGCCATCGAGACCATGCGCCAGATCAAGGGCAGGGTGGCGCGCATGGAATTCGCCGGCAATGTGTTCTACGGCATTTCACTGGGCAGCGTCCTGCTGCTGGCCGCGCTGGGCCTGGCCATCACCTTTGGCTTGATGGGCATCATCAACATGGCGCACGGCGAGCTGCTGATGATCGGCGCCTACACCACCTACCTGTGCCAGCTGTTTTTCCGCAGCTACCTGCCGGGCCTGCAGGACTGGTACTTGCTGGCCGCCTTGCCGGCCGCCTTTTTTGTCGCCGGACTGGTGGGCGTGGTACTGGAGCGCACCGTGATCCGCTGGCTGTACGGGCGGCCGCTGGAAACCCTGCTGGCCACCTGGGGCATCAGCCTGATCCTCATGCAGGCCGTGCGCACCATCTTTGGCGCGCAAAACGTGGAAGTGGCCAATCCGGCGTGGATGTCGGGCGGGGTGACCGTGCTGGGCGGCCTGGTGCTGCCGTACAACCGCCTGGCCATCATCGCCTTTGCCATCCTGGTGGTGGCGGCCGTCTGGCTGATCCTGAACAGGACGCGGCTGGGCCTGTTCGTGCGCGCCGTCACGCAAAACCGCCGCATGGCCGACTGCGTGGGCGTGGCCACGGGCAAGGTCGACATGCTGACCTTCGGCCTCGGTTCCGGCATCGCGGGCCTGGGCGGCGTGGCCTTGTCGCAGCTGGGCAACGTGGGGCCGGACCTGGGGCAAAGCTACATCGTCGATTCCTTCATGGTGGTGGTGCTGGGCGGCGTCGGCCAGCTGGCGGGCACGGTGATCGCCGCGCTGGGCCTGGGCGAAGTCAACAAATTCCTCGAACCGGTGGCGGGCGCCGTGCTGGCGAAGATCGCCATTTTGGTATTCATCATCATTTTCATCCAGCGCCGGCCGCAGGGCCTGTTTGCCATGAAGGGACGCAGCGTCGAATGATTACCTCCTATCAATCCAAGCAGGGCCTGTTCACGCGGCCCGTGTGGCTGGCGATTGCCGCCTGTACCGTGCTGGCGGCCTTGCTGCCCATGTTGAACCTGCTGTTTGCCGAAGGGCATGCCTTGCACGTGTCCGCCTATACGGTGGCGCTGGTGGGCAAGTTCATGTGCTACGCGCTGGCCGCGCTGGCGCTGGACCTCGTGTGGGGCTACACGGGCATCTTGTCGTTGGGCCACGGCGTGTTCTTTGCGCTGGGCGCGTATGCGCACGGCATGTATCTGATGCGCGCCATCGGCGACCAGGGCCAGTATCACAGCAGCTTGCCCGACTTCATGGTCTTTCTCGACTGGAAGACGTATCCCTGGTACTGGGCCTTCACGGAACATTTCTGGTACTGCATGGCCCTCGTCGTGCTGGTGCCGGGCATTCTCGCCTTTGTGTTCGGCTATTTCGCCTTCCGCTCGCGCATCAAGGGCGTGTATTTTTCCATCATCACGCAAGCGATGACGTATGCCTTCATGCTGCTGTTTTTCCGCAATGACACTGGCTTTGGCGGCAACAATGGCTTCACGGATTTCAAGACCATTCTTGGCCACAGCATCACGGCGCCCGCCACCAAGGCCGTGCTGTTCCTGCTGACCCTGGCCATCCTGCTGGCGGCCCTGGTCGGTGCGCGCGCCATCGTCACCTCCAAGCTGGGCCGCGTGCTGCAGGGCGTGCGCGACAGCGAGGCGCGGCTGATGTTCCTCGGCTATAACCCGCTGTGGTTCAAGCTGTTTGTCTGGACGTTGTCGGCCGTGCTGTGCGGCATCGCCGGCGCCCTGTACGTGCCGCAGGTGGGCATCATCAACCCGTCCGAAATGTCGCCGGCCAATTCCATCGAAATGGTGGTGTGGGTGGCCGTGGGCGGACGCGGCACCCTCATCGGCCCCATCTTGGGCGCCTTCACGGTGAACGGCTTGAAGAGCTGGTTTACGGCCGCCTTGCCGGAGCTGTGGCTGTTCGCGCTGGGCCTGCTGTTCATCGTCGTCACCCTGTTCATGCAGCAAGGCATGCTGGGGGTATTGAGCAAGCTCAAACGCAAGAAAGCCGCCGTCGTGGCAGAGGAGGCCGCATGAGCATCCGCATGTTGCCCGGCATGGCCAGCGCCGAGGCGGGCGCCACGTATTCGCGCGTGAAAGGCGAGGGCGTCGACACCACGCATGGCGCCATCCTGTACCTGGAAGACATCAGCGTGTCGTTCGACGGTTTCAAGGCCATCAACAAGCTGAGCCTGGATATCTCCGTCGGTGAATTGCGTTGCATCATCGGCCCTAACGGCGCAGGCAAGACGACGATGATGGACGTCATCACCGGCAAGACGCGGCCCACGTCCGGCACGGCCTGGTTCGGACAGACCATGAATTTGGCGACCATGACGGAAGCGCAGATCGCCCATGCGGGCATCGGCCGCAAGTTCCAGCGCCCCACCGTGTTCGAGCAGCACACGGTGTTCGACAACCTGGAGCTGGCCATGAAGATGGACAAGCGCGTGGCGCCCACGCTGTTTGCGCGCCTGACATCCGAGCAGGCTGGCAAGATCGAGGCCATCTTGCGCCTGATCCGCCTCCATGGGCAGGAAGCGCGGCTGGCGGGCTTGCTGTCGCACGGGCAAAAGCAGTGGCTGGAAATCGGCATGCTGCTGATGCAGGAACCGCAGCTGATCCTGCTGGACGAACCCGTGGCCGGCATGTCGGACGCGGAAACGGCGCGCACGGCGGAATTGCTCAATGAGTTGCGCGGCAAGCATTCCATCATGGTGGTCGAGCACGACATGGGGTTCGTCACGGAAATCGCCCAGCAAGGCATCGTCACCGTGCTGCACGAGGGCGCCGTGCTAGCGCAGGGCCGCATGGACCAGGTGCAGGCCGACGAGCGGGTCATCGAAGTCTATCTGGGAAGGTAATAGGGGAGATCACGGACTATGCTCGAAGTACAACAGTTGAATCAATATTATGGCTCCTCGCACACCTTGCGCGGCGTCAATCTGGCGGCGCGCAAGGGAGAATGCCTGGCCTTGCTGGGCAGGAATGGTGTGGGCAAGACGACCTTGTTGAAATGCCTGATGGGCGTGCTGCCCGTGGCGCAGGGCTCGGTGCTGTTCAACGGGCGCGACATCACGAAGCTGGCGCCGCATGCGCGCGCCAGGCTGGGCATCGCCTATGTGCCGCAGGGGCGCGATATCTTCGCGCGTCTGACGGTCGAGGAAAACCTGCTGATGGGCATGGCGGTGAAGCGGGGCAGGCTGGCGTCGCGCATCGACCCGCACGTGTATGAACTGTTTCCGGTGCTCAAGGAAATGCTGCAGCGGCGCGGCGGCGATTTATCCGGCGGGCAACAGCAGCAGCTGGCCATCGCCCGCGCCCTGCTGGCCGAGCCGCAGCTGATCATCTTCGACGAACCGACGGAAGGCATCCAGCCCTCCGTCATCAAGGATATCGGCCGGGTCATTTCCCTCTTGAAGCAGCGCGGCGACATGGCCATCGTGCTGTGCGAACAGTATTTCGATTTCGCCCGCGCACTGGCCGACGAGTTCATCGTGCTGTCGCGCGGCAGCGTGGTGGCCAGCGGCACGGCGGAACAGATGGATGGCGAGGACGTGAAGCGCCATTTGGCCGTGTAGGCGTGCTACACCAGCTGCAGCCAGCCCAGCACGGCGCCGCCAGCGAGCAGCCACAGCAAATGGATCTTGGTGCGCCAGATGAGGATGCCTGCCGCGATGGACAGGGTCCAGATGGGCCAGTCCGTGGCCAGGTTGTGGTTGGCGCCGCCCAGGATCATGCCGGTGGAAATCAGGAGGGCGACGACGATGGGCGCCATGCCCTGCTTGAAGGCGCGCACGCCGCGCAGGTCGCGGTTGCGGTAGCCCCACTGTGCCGCCAGGTAGGTCAAGGTGGTGCTGGGCAGCATGATGCCCACCATCGTCACCAGCACGCCCAGGCAGGCCGCCGCATAGCTGCCCGCATTCATGCCCACGTTCCAGCCCATCAGGGCGACAAACAGCACGTTGGGGCCCGGCGCCGCCTGCGCGATGGCGATCGATTCATTGAATTGCGCCTGCGTCAGCCAGCCATGTTGTTCCACCAGGAAACGGTGCATTTCCGAGGTGGTGGAAATGGCGCCGCCGATCGACATCAGCGACAGCATCAGGTAGTGGCCGAACAGGTTCAGCCAGTCCGCCGTGCTCAGCACCAGTTGCAGCGGTGGATTCATGCCGACAGCTTTCGATAGGTCAACAGGCAGCCGATACCGCCCAGGCCCAGCAGGATGTACAGCAGGGGCCAGCGCAGCACGGCCACCATCAGCACGCCCAGCACGGTGATGGGCAGGGTCAGCCACAGGGGCAGCGGATGCTTGCCCAGCGCGCTTGCCAGTTTCACGCCCGTGGCGGCGATCATGCCGGCCGAGACGGCCGCCATGCCGCGCAGGGCGCCCGCCATCTGCGGGTTGTCGCCAAAGCGCGTGTACAGCACGCCCAGCACGAGCACGATGACGAGAGGCGCGGCCAGCATGCCGGCCAGCGCCGTCAGCGCCCCTTTCAAGCCGAAATAGCGCCCGCCCACCATCAGCGACAGGTTGACGACGTTGGGGCCGGGCATGATTTGCGCCACGGCCCAGTCTTCCAGGAATTCCTCCTGCGTCAGCCAGCGTTTGCGTTCCACCATCTCGCGCTGGATCACGGCCAGCACGCCGCCGAATCCCTGCAGGGCCAGCCAGGTGAACGAGAAAAACAGGTCGGCAAGCGAGGCGGGCTGGGGGCGGGGGACGTCCGGCTGGACAGGGGAAGCGTGGGGCATGGCTGATTATCGCCGTGGCCGATTACGCTTGTCCACCGCTTTCGGCGACTGTTGTGCCTGCAATAAAAAAAGGCGCCTCATGTCCGGCTGCCATTGACATCGAGAATTTATCGGCAATACTTTACCGGCGATACAGCCGCTGTCCCATGCATCCATGCCCGCATGGCGCAAGGGCGGGCATCCCCGACGGGGTAGCCCATGCTTGCCTTGCGCCGTCTCCATCCCATCCCTCGCCGCAGGAGTTGCCATCATGCCTCATTCCACAGAAACCTTGCATATGCCCGACAAGCCCATGGCGCGCCATGCGCGGGTCGACCAGAAGATGTGCGATATCGTCAATTTGGGCATTGCCGTGCAGGCGGCGTTCAGCACTTTGTGCGCGCTTGAATACCTGAAGTCATACAACATCGATGCCGCCTTGATCGAACGCGTGCTGCTGCATCCGGAGCAGCGCCGCCAGGTTTTGCACTGAGTGGCCGCAGCGCCAACTGTGTTGCCCGGCGTCATTATCGTGCGTTGTTGAATTGATCATTATGGCTCAGTTATGCACAAATGATGGGCTAGCGAAATTGGCGAAATAATTTTCTCGTGAATATGTGTGAGTTTCTAAGTTATTGATTTTATTCGATTTTATTTTTGCTGTTTGATTGAGCAGTTTATTGAAAGCCGCACGGGCTGTGGCTTTGAGGCCTGTCAATAGGCGCTTATCCACAAAGATATCCACAGTCCGTGTGGATATCTGAAAAAGCGCTTAACAATCCGCCACTTAGGCCGTTTCGGCAAATCGGCGGGCGCCGTGTGGCGGCGGCGCAGGTGAAAACGGGGCGGCGCGCAAGGCTGTATGCCCATCCAGTGCTCTGCTTTTATAACTGAAAGTAGGCGCGCGATTTCACGGCGTGCCGCCGGGCGCGGCGGGAGGCGTGCCGCCCTGCTGCGCCAGGGCGGCAGCCAGGTCGGCCACTTGCTGCTGCGCTTCGCGCAGGGTGGCGTAGGTGCGCAGCGAGGCGATCACGGTGGTAAACAGCTTGCGCGTGGTCAGGTCCGTCTTGCACCAGAAATCGTTGATGTCGTAATCGATGATGATGCGGTGTTCCAGCGCCTGGCCCGGCTGGCCCGTGCGCAGGATGATGCGCACGGCGCTGTTGTGCAGCTCTTCGCGGATCTGGCGCGCCACTTGCAGGCCCGCATCCTGGGTTTCCATGATGACGTCGAGCAGCACCACGGCGATATCGGGCGTGCCGCGCAGCACGGTGAGCGCCTCGGCGCCCGAGTAGGCATGCAAGAAACTCAGCCGGCGGCCCTGGAAGCTGGCCTGGCTGAGGGCGAACTTGGTCACCACGTGCACGTCGACATCGTCATCGACGATCAGCACGCGCCACGGCGGTGGCGCGCTGGCTTGTCCGGACGCGCTGCCGGCGTGCTCCAGCGGCTCATCCATCAGCCAGTCCGGTTCGTCCGCCGCCTTGGCGGCGCTATCGCTATCCATATTCATGCATTTTCCAACGTTGATCGTTCCCACTCACTCCACACTATGCCAGTCCGCAAGGTTTGTCAAAACAATGCTGTTCTGGCAAGGGCTGCGTTGTATGCCTCGTAATGCGCCGCAAAATATATTTTCATGCTGCCGGCATAACTTTGTCCTAGCGCAAACTCATGAATGCAAGTCATTGATTTTATTGGAGTTAAAAAATGCCTGTGAAATCAGCAAATTGTTGAAAGCCGCATCAATGCTGGCGTTGCGGCTTGTCAAGAGGGGCTTATCAACAACTTTATCCACAGTTGCTGTGGATATCTAAAAAAGCCGTGTAAAAACCGTGGCTTAGGGCTTGCGTGGCGGCGGGAGGCATCGACTCATGCGGCCAGGCCTTCCCCGCTCAGTTCGGCAAACGCCTGCAGAAAGCGCTGCTTGGCTTCCGCTGGTCCCATGACATCGATTATACCGGGCAAGGGGGCGATGCCGTCAAGGTAAGCCCAGCGCTCGGCCGAATGGGGCATCAGGTCGCGCTTTTCCGTCGCCAGCGCCACCAGGTCCGCCCGCTTGATGGGGGCGTAATCGGAAAAGTCGATGCCATACGTGGCGGCGATGATGGCGCTCACCTTGTCTTCCAGTGCGGCAAATTCCGGCAGCAGCACCTTCAGCGGTTTCACCATGTCGCCCAGATACGCCTCGGCCGCGTCGTGCAGCAGGGCGGCCAGGCGCAAGCGTGGCGGCACCAGGCTGGCAACGATCAGGCTGTGCTGGGCAATCGAATAAAACACTTGCGTCTGTCCATTGAAGCGGCACTGGTAGGCCAGGCCATGGGCGATGTCCTCGATGGCGACCTTGTCGATGTGCGGGCGCAGCGGATAAAAACGGTTGCCGGAAAAAGTCGACACATAGTCGGTGGTAATCATTGCCATGGCAGGGTGCTCGGAACGCTCAAGATGCTTCATCGTACACCCGATGGCGCGGCCTTGCCCCGGCCGCCGCGCGCCAGCGTCCGTCCCGCAGCGAGGAAAGCCAGGCTATGCATCTTGGCAAATCCTTTAATTTATTTCATATCATTCATTGATCTTTCTCAAATACACTATCTCAATCTTGTTTGTCTGAAACTTAAATAGGGAGCAGGGCAATGACGGCGAAACCTTCGGCAAGACCTTCGTACATTTACCAGGGCGGTTCGGTAATGATGCATTCGCCGCTGCAATTGAAGCAGTCTGAAATGTACGGGTATTTCGTCAAGGGCGACCTGGGCAAGCTGCAGGCCACCGTCAACACCACCCTGAACCAGGTGGCGGGCACGCGCATGACCCTCAAAGCCCTGTCGCCGTACGTGATGCTGACCTTTACGCGCGTCAACCATGCCGATTCCAGCAACCCCGTCGACCAGGCCAAGGGCTGGATCACGGAAGTCGACATCGTCACCTGGATCATGGTGGGCCAGATGGATGCGCAGGGCAAGCTGGCGCATATCTACTGGTACCCGTGCCATATCTTCGTCGACGACGCCATGGCCCTGATCAACGGGCGCGAACTGTTCGGCTATCCGAAATACCTGTGCGACTATGAGATTCCCGTGGCCGGCAGCGACCCGCTGCGCTGCGCCGTGGCCGCCAAGGGCTTCCAGCATTTTTCGCCGGAAACAAAGCTGGCCCTGCATCCGCTGCTGGAAGTGAACGCCACCGTGCAGACGGGGCCGCACAAACCCGTCAACAGTTTCCTCGAACTCATCGAGCAGGCGTTCAAGATTTTCCTGTCCATCCCCGATTTCTTCGACATGGACCAGGCCGGCTGGGCGGATATCCTGTCGCTGCTGCGCAAGCCGCGCATCGACCAGATTTTCCTCAAGCAGTTTCCCGACAGCGCGGGCGTGAAAGCCGTGTACCAGGCGCTGGTGGCCGCGCCGGCCGAGGTCAACCGCCTGCACAGCGCGCGCCTGCTGGGCTACGAATACGAATGCACGCTGCACGCCTTCGACAGCTTTCCGCTGGACCAGACCCTGGGCTTGCAGCTGGGGCCGCAGGCGGCCATCCTGCCGTTCAACATCAACTTCGATTTCACGGCCATGCCGGGCGAGGAGCTGGTCGACAATTCGCAGATCGCGCCGGAAAAGATCGCCATCCTCGGCGGCGGCGTGGCGGCCATGACGGCGGCATATTATTTGACGAACCAGCCGGGCTGGCAAAACCAGCACGACATCACCGTCTACCAGCTGGGCTGGCGCTTGGGCGGCAAGGGCGCCAGCGGGCGCAATGCGCAGGCGGGCCAGCGCATCGAGGAGCACGGCCTGCACATCTGGTTCGGCTTCTATGCCAACGCCTTCAAGATGATCAAGGAAGCGTACGCCAGCCTGCAGCGCCCGCCCGGCAGCCCGCTGGCCACCTGGCGCGACGCCTTCAAGCAGCACGATTACGTGGCCCTGTCGGAAGACGTGAAGGGGCAGTGGCGCAACTGGTCCATCGTCTTTCCCACCTTGCCGGGCGAGCCGGGCGAGGGCGGCGAAGACATCACGCTGTGGCAGATGGCCGTGGCCATGGTGGGCTGGATCGAGCAGTGGATACGCCAGATCCGGCAAG
>CAUSDR010000094.1:0-15579 GCA_963530105.1 uncultured Janthinobacterium sp. | reverse complement strand
GCCATCAAGCGCACGGGCTTTTATTCCGTCGATTACGAGCTGCTGCCGCTCACCGATGTGGCGGGCAAGACGCGTACCATGGAAGACGAATTCATCAGCGCCAGCGGCACGGACGTGACGGATGCTTTCAGGCTGTACCTGCGCCCGCTGCTGGGTTCGGGCATGCCGGACGCCTTCCGCCTGCGCGCCGCCAAAGTGGCAAAAGTCTTGAAACCCTAGCAGTTTTCCGCCAGCAACAACGGCCGCAACTTGACGGCCGCCTCCTTCAGCTGCGGCACGTGCTGCAGCAGCTGCTCCACGGACTTTCTCGCCACGGGCGCGTGGCAGGCCACGGCCGCCACGATGCGCCCGTCGGCGGCGCAGATGGGCACGGCCACGGCCACCATGCCGTGCACAAATTCCTCGTCGTCGATGCCGATGCCCTGGCGGGCGATGCGCACGATCTCGCGTTCCAGCAGCGCGGGATCGGTGATGCTTTTCGGCGTGCGCGCTTCCAGACTCAGCATGGCCAGCAATTCGCGCCGCTCGAATAAGGTCATGTGCGCCAGAAACAGCTTGCCGCTGGCTGTGCAATGCATGGGCGCGCGCGTGCCCAGCACCAGGTGCAAGCGCAGCGGTTCCTGCGTCTCCACCCGGTCCACGTAGACGATGGCATTTCCCTCTGGAATCGCCAAATTGCAGGTCTCGCCCGTGGCCGCCACCAGGCTGCCCAGGATGCTGCGGCTGACGCGGATCAGGGCATTGTTGCGCAAGGTGGCCAGCGCCAGGTTGGTGGACGCGGCACCGGGCACGTAGCCCCTTCCCACGGGCGTGCGCAGCACATAGCCGTGCTGCTCCAGGGTATCGAGCAGGCGCATCATGCTGGCCTTGGGCACCTGCATGCGCGCGGCCAGCTGCGACAGGGTCAAGGGCTGGCTGGCGCTGGCCAGGTGCTCGATCAGGCGCAGCACGCGCAAGCCGCGCGCCTCGTCGCCATGGCTGGCCGCCGCGCTGGCGCCGGCCTGGCCGCCTGCCGGGCCGCCGCTTTGTTCGCCCTCTTCGGCCGCGGCCGGCCGTTTTTGAAACGCATCATGCATGTTCTGTTTCACCTCTCGCGTATGCGGTGGTTTCCGCTTGTCCCGGTGCTGCACGTCTTTTATAAATGGAACCAGACGTTCCAAAAATAATCAATAAAGACCAGTGTATCGCAAAAAACGCCCGTCGAGGCGGCGGCGATACCGCAACGCAGGAGACAAGCACCATGTTGCAAACACACTACGATTACATCGTCGTCGGCGCCGGTTCGGCCGGCTGCGTGCTGGCCAACCGGCTGTCGCACGACAGCGGCAACCAGGTATTGCTGCTGGAAGCGGGCGGCAAGGACAACAATCCGTGGATACACGTGCCGGTCGGCTATTTCAAGACCATGCACGACCCGAACCTGGACTGGTGCTACCGCACGGAAGCGGATGCCGGCATCGCCGGGCGCCAGCTGCAATGGCCACGCGGCAAGGTGCTGGGCGGCTCCAGCTCGCTCAACGGCCTGCTGTATGTGCGCGGCCAGAAAGAGGATTACGACCGCTGGGCCGAGCTGGGCAACCCGGGCTGGAGCTATGCCGAGGTGCTGCCCTACTTTAAGAAATCGGAAGACCAGGAACGGGGCGCCAGCGACTACCACGGCGTCGGCGGCCCCCTGAAAGTGTCGGACCTGCGCCTGCGCCGCCCCATCGCCGAACATTTCATTGCCGGCGCCACGGAAAGCGGCATCCCCTTCAATGCCGACTACAACGGCGCCACGCAGGAAGGCGTCGGCTACTTCCAGCAGACGGCCAGCAATGGCTTGCGCTGGAGCACGGCGAAAGCCTTCCTGCGGCCCGCCCGCAAGCGCGCCAACCTGCGCGTGGAAGTGCGCGCGCAAATCACGCGCGTGCTGTTCGAGGGCAAGCGCGCCGTCGGCATCGAATACCGCCAGGATGGCCAGCTGCGCCAGGCGCGCGCCAGCGGCGAAGTGATTTTATGCGCGGGCGCCATCGGCTCGCCGCAAATCCTGCAATGCTCGGGCGTGGGTCCGCGCGCCCTGCTGGAAGAAGTGGGCGTGCCGCTGGTGCACGACTTGCCCGGCGTGGGGCAGAACCTGCAAGACCATCTGCAAATCCGCCTCGTCTTCAAGACGCGGCTGAAAACCCTGAACGATGAAGTCAACAGCCTGTGGGGCAAGCTGTGGGTGGGCATGCAGTATGTGTTTTCGCGCTCCGGGCCGCTGACCCTGGCGGCCAGCCAGGTGACGGTATTTACCAAGTCCTCGCCGGAAGTCACGCGGCCCGACATCCAGTTCCACATGCAGCCGCTGAGTGCCGACAAGCCGGGCGAGGGCGCGCATCCGTTTTCCGCGTTCACGTCGTCCGTGTGCCAGCTGCGCCCGCACAGCCGCGGCCACGTGTCGATCAAGTCCGCCGATCCCCTCGCCTATCCGGGCATCTACCCGAACTACCTGTCCGACCCGCGCGACCAGCAGACGGCGATCGCCGCCCTGCGCGTGGCCCGCCGAATCGCCGCCGCGCCGTCGCTGGCGCCGCACATCATTGCCGAATTCGTGCCCGGCCCGCAATTCGAGACGGATGCGCAGCTGCTGGACGCGGCGCGGCGCTTCAGCCAGTCCATCTACCACCCCAGCGGCACCTGCAAGATGGGGCATGACGCGCTGGCCGTCGTCGATGCGCGCTTGCGCGTGCACGGCATGCAGAACCTGCGCGTGGTCGATGCCTCGATCATGCCGGAAATCGTCTCGGGCAACACCAACGCGCCCACCATCATGATCGCCGAAAAAGCTGCCGACATGATCCTGGCCGATGCCGTGCGCCTGCCCAGGGCGGCCTAGCCAGCGTCCCGCTGCGATTTCCACTTCCCCTTCCACCCGACCAAGGAGGATGCCAGCGGCAGGCAAACCGGCCCGCCCCTGTTGTACCGGCCGCCGCGCCATCAGCGCGGCGGCAGCAACCCAACCATCTAAAAAAAATACATAATCGATATCGATTGGAGACTAGATATGGACAACAATCCCAACCATCCGAAAAAGGCCAAAGAGCTGCGGAAAGTCGTGATGGCCAGCGTGATCGGCGCTACCATCGAGTGGTACGACTTCTTTTTATACGGCGTCGTCGCCGGCATCGTGTTCAGCAAGCTGTATTTCCCGGGCGGCGATCCGCTCGTCTCGACCATGCTGGCCTACGGCACCTTCGCCGTGGGCTTTTTGTCGCGCCCCATCGGCGGCGTGATCTTCGGCCACTTCGGCGACAAGATCGGCCGCAAGAGCATGCTGGTCATGACCCTGATGATCATGGGTATTTCCACCTTCCTGATCGGCGTGCTGCCCACGTATGACCACATCGGCTACTGGGCGCCTGGCCTGCTGCTGTTCCTGCGCGTGCTGCAGGGCATCGGCCTCGGTGGCGAATGGGGCGGCGCCGTGCTGATGGCGTATGAATATGCGCCGCCGAAGGAGCGCGGCTTTTACGCCAGCCTGCCGCAGATCGGCCTGGCCATCGGCCTGTGCCTCGCTTCCGGCGTGGTGGCGATCCTGTCCTACAGCTTGAGCGATGCGCAATTCCTGTCGTGGGGCTGGCGCGTGGCCTTCATCCTGTCGGCCGCCCTCGTCTTCATCGGCATGTGGATACGCCTGAACGTGATGGAAACGCCGGAATTCCAGGCCGTCAAGGAAAAGAACGCGGAGACGCAAATTCCGTTTTTCGACCTGCTGAAACGCTATCCAGGCAATGTATTGAAAGGCATGGGCGCGCGCTACATCGACGGCGTGTTCTTCAATATCTTCGGCGTCTTTTCCATCACCTACCTGACCAACACCATCAAGATAGACCGCACGGAAGCGCTGATGGGCGTGATGGCGTCGGCCGTCGTGATGTGCTTTTGCATCCCGTTCTTCGGCCGCCTGTCGGACCGTATTGGCCGCACCAAGGTGTTTTTCTGGGGTTCGCTGATCACGGGCGTGTCGTCCATTCCCGCCTTCTGGATCATGCTCAACCACGCCGACAATCCGCTGCTGCTATGGTGTTCCGTGATCATCCCGCTGGGCGTGCTGTATTCGGCCGTGTATGGCCCGGAAGCGGCCCTGTTCTGCGACCTGTTCGACGCCAAGGTGCGCTACACGGGCATTTCCTTCGTCTACCAGTTCTCCGGCATCTTCGCCAGCGGCCTGACGCCCATCATCGCCACCTACCTGCTCAAAACGGGCAATGGCGAGCCGTGGCACATCGTCGGCTACATCCTGTTCGCTTCTCTCGTCTCTGCCGTCAGCGTGGCCATGATCGGCAAGGGCGGTTCGCAGCCGGAGGGGCATATGAAGCCGGCGCACGCAAGGTAAGCTGGCAACTGGCTGAAGCCGGCGCACGCAAGGCAAGCTGGCAACTGGCATAAAAAAAGCAGGCTCTCAAAGAGACCTGCTTTTTTCTTACGAACGCCACAGCGCCTGACAAAGGCGCAGCGCGGCAGGTTCGGTCAGGTGATCAGATCACGATGGTCTGATGCTCGTCGCCCACGCGGGCGCGGATGGTGCCGATGCGCGAGACGGTTTCGCCGGCCGCTTGCAATTGCGCGATGGCGGCGTCGGCGTTTTCCTGCGAAACGATGACAGTCATGCCGATGCCGCAGTTGAAGACGCGGTGCATCTCGGCGTCAGCCACGCCGCCGTGCTGTTGCAGCCACGTGAACAGCGGTGGCATGGTCCATGCCTTCGAGTCCAGCTCGGCCACCAGGCCAGGCTGCAGCACGCGCGGGATGTTTTCCACCAGGCCGCCACCGGTGATGTGCACCATGCCCTTGACTTCCATGGCGTCCATCAGCGCCAGCAATGGCTTGACGTAGATGCGCGTTGGCTGCATCAGCACGTCGGCCAGCTTGCGGCCATGGAAGTCGCCCTCCAGGTCCGGTTTCGCCACTTCGATGATCTTGCGCACCAGCGAATAGCCGTTCGAGTGCACGCCCGACGAGGCCAGGCCCAGCACCACGTCGCCCGGCGCGATCTTGCTGCCATCGATGATTTTCGATTTTTCCACGGCGCCGACGGCAAAACCTGCCAGGTCGTATTCGCCGGCCGGGTACATGCTCGGCATTTCCGCCGTTTCGCCGCCGATCAGCGCGCAACCCGCTTGTTCGCAACCCTGGGCGATGCCCTTGATGACGTCGGTGGCGATCGCCACGTCCAGCTTGCCGCAAGCGAAGTAGTCGAGGAAGAACAGGGGTTCGGCGCCTTGCACCAGGATGTCGTTGACGCTCATGGCGACGAGGTCGATGCCGACCGTGTCATGGCGGTTCAGTTCGAACGCCAGGCGCAATTTCGTGCCCACGCCGTCGGTGCCCGAGACCAGCACCGGTTCCTTGTACTTCTTGCTGATTTCAAACATGGCGCCAAAACCGCCCAGGCCGCCCATCACGCCTTCGCGCAGGGTGCGCTTGGCAAACGGCTTGATTGCTTCGACTAAAGCGTCGCCGGCGTCGATATCGACGCCAGCGTCACGGTAGGAAAGGGAAACATTAGAAGTCTGGTTCATGGTGTGGTGGCAGCGGAGGCGGTAAAATAGAAGGCGGATACCCGCCAGCACGCGCGCGCGTGGATGTTTTTGACATCCTGCGACAGGCGGCCAGCCGGTGAATTCGGTCGATCAAGACGCTATTTTATCAAACTGCCCCCACAATTTCGTAATTAACTGCCTTTTTTTAACGCAACAGCCCAAACCACATGCCATTCCCGATCAGCGCCGAACAGAAGCAAACAGCATTTTGGATCGCGGTCTGGCTGGCATTTTTGCTCTTGCTGGTCAGTCTGGGGCCCATCCTGACGCCCTTCCTGGCGGCCGCCATCCTCGCCTACGTGCTCAATCCCGGCGTGGACCGCTTACAGCGCCTGCACTACAAGCGCTTTTACCTGCCGCGCCCGCTCGCCGTGCTGGTCGTCGTGGTGTTGTTTTTCCTCGCCATCACGGCGCTGGTGCTGATCGTCGTGCCCGTGCTGCAAAAGGAAATCCCCCTGCTGCAGGCGCAGATTCCCCAGTTCCTCAGCAAAGCCAACGACTTTCTCGCGCCGAAACTGCGCGACCTGGGCATCCGCGTGCGCCTCGATGGCACGGGCATCAAGCGCATGCTGAGCCAGCAGATGGCCACCAGCGGCGATGAAATCTGGAGCACGGTGCTGGCCTCGGCGCGCATTGGCGGCACGGCCGTGCTGGGCTGGCTGGCCACCGTGGTGCTGATCCCCGTGGTGCTGTTTTATCTATTGCTGGACTGGCATCCCATGCTGGCGCGCATCGCCGGCGCCGTGCCGCGCCGCTGGGTGGGCCGCACGGTGGGCATGGCGCAGGAAGTCGACACCCTGCTGGCGCAATACCTGCGCGGCCAGCTGCTGGTGATGCTGGTGCTGGCCACCTATTATTCGGTGGCGCTGGCCATCGCCGGTTTCGAGGTCGCATTGCCAGTCGGCATCATCACGGGCTTGCTGGTGTTCATTCCCTACCTGGGCTTCGGCCTGGGCCTGATGCTGGCGCTGATCGCCGCCCTGCTGCAGTTCGCCGACTGGAGCGGCGTGATCGCCGTCGCCGTCATCTACGGCTGCGGCCAGGTCATCGAGGGATTTTTCCTCACGCCGCGCCTGGTGGGCGAGCGCATCGGCTTGAATCCCCTGGCCGTGATCTTTGCCTTATTGGCGTTCGGACAACTGTTCGGTTTCGTCGGCGTTTTGCTCGCTTTACCCGCTTCTGCCGTGCTGATGGTCGCTTTTAAGCATCTAAGACGCCACTACCTGTCCAGCACCTTCTATAATGCATGACAAGGTGACGGACATGAGCTGCTGCGCGTCGCACTTTGCGGCCGGCGATGCTCACCGTACGACAGTACGGTTGCGCTTCTGTCAGGCACCTGATACGACTACAATGTAAAACAAACAACAAACTAACAACAGCGACGACGACGCATACGCAGTAATGAAAAACAGGACAAGGCGTACGCCATGAAACAACTGGTGCTCGATTTAGGCACAGACCAGGCGCACAGCCTCGATACCTTCGAGGTGGGACAGAATGCCGAAGTGGCGCAGCTGATGCGCCAGTTCGCCGCGCGCACGTCGCGCGAGCATTTTGCCTACCTGTGGGGCGAACTGGCCGCCGGCAAGAGCCATCTGCTCAAGGCCCTGGCCAGCACCGAGCGCGCGCGCTACATTTCGCCGTTCTCGATCGAGTCCGAATTCGTGTATTCGCCCGACGTCGACCTGTACCTGCTCGACGACTGCGAAAAACTGTCGCCGCTGGCGCAGATCGACGCCTTTGCCCTGTTCAATGAAATCCGCGCCAACCAGGCGTTCATGGTGTGCAGCGGCGCCGTGCCGCCGGCCGTGCTGCCCGTGCGCGAAGACTTGCGCACGCGCATGGGCTGGGGCTTGATCTATCAAATTCACGGCTTGACCGACGATGAAAAAATCGCCGCCCTGACCCAGGCGGCCACCACCCGCGGCTTGACCTTGTCGCCGGGCGTGTTACCCTATCTGCTGTCCCATTTCCGGCGCGACATGCGTTCGCTGTCGACGATGCTGGACTCTCTCGACCTCTACTCCCTGGAAACCCAACGCCCGATCACCTTGCCTTTATTGCGCGAGTTGCTGCAGGCGGAAGCGAAAGAATGATGAATCTGGCCCTGTTTGACCTCGACCACACCCTGCTGCCCATCGACTCGGATCACGAGTGGGGCGAATTCCTGGTACGCATCGGTGCCGTGGACGCCGCCGAATTCACCCGCCGCAACGACGAATTTTTCGCGCAATACCAGGCCGGCACGCTCGACCCGGTGGAATACCTGGAATTTTCGCTGGGCACCCTGGCGCAATTTCCGCGCGAACGCCTGGAAGCGCTGCACAAGCAATTCATGGCCGAAGTGGTCATGCCGGCGATCCGCCCCGAAGTCGTGGCCCTGCTCAAGCAGCACCAGGACGCGGGCGATTTGCTGGCCATCGTCACGGCCACCAACCATTTCATCACCAAGCCCATCGCCGAAGCACTGGGCGTCGAGCACCTGCTGGCCGCCATGCCCGAATACGACGATGAAGGCAATGTCACGGGCAAGCTGCTGGGCACGCCGACCCTGGGCGCGGGCAAGCTGACCCACACCCACGCCTGGCTGGAAAAAATGGGCAAGGAACTGGGGCAGTTCGAGCGCAGCTATTTTTACAGCGATTCGCACAACGACATTCCCCTGCTGTCGGTCGTGACCCACCCTGTCGCGACCAATCCCAATGCCGCGTTGACAGCACACGCATCCCTCCACGGCTGGCCATCACTCCACTTATTCAATGATTAAAAAATTCATCCGCAAGATCCTCGGCGTTAAAAAAGAGGCAGCGCGCGACACCACGGCCCCCGTCGTGCTCGGCCCCGCGCAACACGGAATCGACCCGAAACTGGTGTCGTCGAATGCCATCCGCGTCACCAGCAGCCTGCAGGAAGCGGGCTTCGAGGCCTTTGTCGTCGGCGGCGCCGTGCGCGACCTGCTGCTGGGCGTCAAGCCGAAAGACTTCGACATCGCCACCAACGCCACGCCGGAACAGGTCAAGCGCCTGTTCCGCCGCGCCTTCATCATCGGCAAGCGCTTCCAGATCGTGCACGTGATGTTCGGCCAGGATCTGCTGGAAGTGACCACCTTCCGCGGCGCCGGCGCCGACTCCGCGCCCAAGGATGAACATGGCCGCGTCCTGCGCGACAACACCTTCGGCCTGCAGCACGAAGATGCGCTGCGCCGCGACTTCACCATCAACGCCATGTACTACAACCCGGCCACGCAGGAAGTGCTGGACTACCACGGCGGCGTGGAAGACATCCGCGCCAAGACCCTGCGCATGATCGGCAAGCCGGAAGAGCGCTACCGCGAAGATCCCGTGCGCATGCTGCGCGTGGTGCGCTTCGCCGCCAAGCTGAAATTCACCATCGAGCCGGCCACCGCCGCGCCGATTCCCATCATGGCGCCGCTGATCAACAACGTGCCCGCACCGCGCGTGTTCGACGAAATGCTCAAGCTCCTGATGAGCGGCCACGCGCTGGCCTGCCTGCAGCAGCTGCGCAAGGAAGGCTTGCATCACGGCCTGCTGCCGCTGCTCGACGTGGTGCTGGAACAGCCGCTGGGCGCGAAATTCGTCACCCTGGCGCTGGACGCCACCGACCAGCGCATCGCCGCCGGCAAGACCGTCTCGCCGGGCTTCCTGTTTGCCTCGCTGCTGTGGCACCAGGTATTGGAAAAATGGACGGCCTACCGCGCCGCCGGCGAATCGACGATTCCCGCGCTGCACCTGGCGGCCGACGACGTGCTCGATTCGCAGACGGAAAAACTGGCCTTGCAGCGCAAGATCGGTTCCGACATGCGCGACATCTGGTCGATGCAGCCGCGCTTCGAGCGCCGTGTCGGCAAGGCGCCGTATAAATTGCTGGAGCACTTGCGCTTCCGCGCCGGCTACGACTTCCTGCTGCTGCGCTGCGCTTCGGGCGAGATCGACATGGACATCGGCGAATGGTGGACCGCGTTCTACGAAGGCGACGAGGAAACGCGCGAAGCCTTGCTGGTCAGCGCCAGCGCGGCGCCCGGCGCGGCCAAGAAAAAACGTCCGCCCCGCCGCAGCACGCGCAGCAAATCGACGACCGGCGGTGGCAGCACCACCGGCAGCACCAGCGGCGAGTGATCGTGGCAATGCAGCCAGCAACGGAAGTGATCGCCTACATCGGCATCGGCGCCAACCTGGGCGACGCGCGCGCGAATGTGCAGGATGCCATCGCGCGCCTGGCGCGCCTGCCCGGCGCATCCCTGGTGGATGCCTCGGCCAGCTACCGCACGGCTCCCATCGATTCGAGCGGCGACGACTACGTCAATGCCGTGGCGCGCATCCGCACCACCCTGCCGGCCGAAGCGCTGCTGCAAGCCCTGCACGCCATCGAGGCGGCGCACGGGCGCGAACGCCCCTATCGCAACGCCCCGCGCACCCTCGACCTGGACTTGCTGCTGTACGGCGACGCGCAGATCGCCAGCGCCACCCTGACCGTGCCGCATCCGCGCATCACCGAGCGCGCCTTCGTGCTGGTGCCGCTGCTGGCCCTGGCCCCGGCTATCGCCGTGCCTGGCCTGGGACCGGCGCAGGACTATCTGGCTGGCGTGGCCGACCAGGCCATCAGCACACTCTGAGCCGCCGCGCCGGACATACACTACAATGCCGCCCCTGCACGCCGCCATATAAAGTACTACACTAGCGGCGTCGTACCCCTTTCACTCTAGAGAATACCTATGTCCGCTTATTTGCAAGGAACAGATCTGGCCGCCAAAGAGAAGGCCGCCGCACCGGTGCCGGCGCCATCCAAGCCTGTCGCCAACAAGGCCGTGACCATCCACACCCTGGCCACGCTGCGCGCCGCCGGCGAAAAGATCACCATGCTGACCTGCTATGACGCCAGCTTCGCGTCCCTGATGGACCGCTGCGGCGTGGAGATCCTGCTGATCGGCGATTCGCTCGGCATGGTCTGCAATGGCCACAACTCCACCCTGCCCGTCACCGTCGCCGAACTGGCCTATCACACGGCTTCCGTGGCGCGCGGCGCCAAGTCGGCCATGATCATGTCCGACCTGCCGTTCGGCGCGTACGGCACGCCTGAAACGGCCTACGCCAACGCCGTCATCCTGATGCAGGCGGGCGCGCACATGATCAAGATCGAAGGCGGCGCCTGGCTGGCCGACACCGTGAAGTTCCTCACCGAGCGCGGCATCCCCATCTGCGCCCACATCGGCCTGACGCCGCAATCCGTGCACCAGCTGGGCGGCTACAAGGTACAGGGCAAGAGCACGGAAAGCGCCGCCGAACTGAAAAACGACGCGCTGACGCTGCAAAACGCGGGCGCCGCCATCGTGCTGATGGAAGCGATGCCGTCGCAGTTGGGCAAGGAAGTGACCGACATGCTGACGATTCCGACCATCGGCATCGGCGCCGGTCCCGACTGCTCGGGCCAGGTGCTCGTCATGCACGACATGCTGGGCGTGTTCCCAGGCCGCAAGGCGCGCTTCGTGCGCAACTTCATGGAAGGCGCCGCCAGGATCGACGACGCCGTCACCGGCTACGTCAAAGCCGTCAAGGATGGCAGCTTCCCGGCGCTGGAACACTGCTTCTGACGTAACTAGTTTTAAGTCGGCTTACGCGCTGCGCGCCAAGCCGACCTACGAAACTTCTGATCGGGGCCAGACCCGCTGGGTCTGACCCCAGCCCTCCGTTGCACCGCCAGCGACGCTTGCATATCGATCCGTCGAATCCTCAGAAAACTGGGGTCAGACCCGACGGGTCTGACCCCGGACCTACCCCACCTGTATCCACGTCGTCTTCAGCTCCGTGTATTTGTCCAGCGCGTGCAGCGATTTGTCGCGCCCGTTGCCTGACTGCTTGTAGCCGCCGAATGGCACGGTGATGTCGTCGCCATCGTACTGGTTGACGTGCACGGTGCCGGCGCGCAGGCTGCGCGCCGTCTGGATGGCCTTGCTAATGTCGGAGGTCCACACGGCAGCCTGCAAGCCATATGGCGTGGCGTTGGCCTGCTTCACCGCCTCGGCGATATCCGTAAAACCCAGCACCGACAGCACGGGCCCGAAAATCTCTTCGCGCGCGATCGTCATGCCGGCGTCCACGCCGAAGATGGTCGGCTGCACGTAGTAGCCACCCGTATCCGTGCGCACGGCCTCGCCGCCGCCCAGCAGCTGCGCGCCTTCCCGCTTGCCGGACGCGATATAGCCCATCACGGTGTGCATCTGCGTGGCGTCGACGATGGCGCCCATGACGGTGGCTTCATCGAGCGGGTCGCCGGGCTGGAAGCGGGGCAGCATGGCCAGCGCCTTGGCGATGAATGCCTCCCTGATCGACTCTTCCACGAACAAGCGCGACGGCGCGTTGCAGCTTTCGCCCTGGTTGAAGAAAATGGAGCCGACGGCGGCCGCCACGGCCTTGTCCAGGTCCGGGCAGTCGGCGCAGACGATGTTGGCGGACTTGCCGCCCAGCTCAGTCCAGGCCCGTTTCAAATTCGACTGGCCCGCCATCTGCACGATCAATTTCCCCGTGCGCGTGGAACCCGTAAAGCCGATGCAATCGATATCCATGTGCAGCGCCAGCGCGGCGCCCGCCTCGTGGCCGTAGCCGGGCAGCACGTTGAATACGCCGGGTGGGATGCCCGCCTGCAGCGCGATATCGGCCAGGCGCAGCGCCGTCAGCGGCGATTTCTCGGAAGGTTTGAGGATCACGCTGTTGCCGGCCGCCAGGGCCGGCGCGATCTTCCAGGCGGCCATGATCATCGGGTAGTTCCACGGCACGATGGCGGCGACCACGCCCACCGGTTCGCGCGTGATCAGGGCCAGGCTGTTGGCCGGCGTGGGGGCGATTTCATCGTAGACCTTGTCGATCGCCTCGCCATACCAGCGCAGGCAGTTGGCCGTGGCGCCCACGTCCACGCTCTGGCTGTACTTGATCGGTTTCCCCATGTCCAGGGTTTCGAGCAGGGCCAGCTCGGGGCCGTTCTGCTGCACCAGGTCGGCAAACTTGATCAATATCCGCTTGCGCTGCGCCGGCGACTTGCCCGCCCAGCGGCGGTCGTCGAAGGCGGCGCGGGCGGCCCGCACGGCCGCCTCCACGTCGGCGCCATCGCAGCGCGCCACCTGCCCCAGCGAACGCCCGTCGATGGGCGACAGGTTGTCGAAGGTCTGGCCGGATACCGCCCCTACCCGTGCGCCGTCGATGACGGCGCGGCCATCGATCTTGATCTCTGCGGCACGTGCATGCCAGCTGGTGTTTTCCGTCATCGTCGTCTCCTCGAAGGTGAAGACTCCAGCTTACTCCTGATCCGCCGAATACGCCGCGGACATCTGCCTGCGGCGGCGCCGGTCGGCGCGCGCCAGCATCACCGCATACGCGATCACGGCCAGCGTCACGACGAGGATAGTCAGCGCGGCGATGGCATTCACGCGCGGGTCGAGTCCCAGGCGCGCACGAGAGAAGATCACCAGCGGCATGGTGGTCGAACCGGGGCCGGACAAAAAGGCCGACAGCACCACGTCGTCGAGCGACAGGGTGAACGTCAGCAGCCAGGCCGAAGCCAGCGCCTGCGTGATGTTCGGCAGGGTCACGAGGAAGAACACCTGGTGCGCGCGGCAACCCAGGTCCATGGCCGCTTCGGCCAGCGACTTGCTCATCTCCTGCAGGCGCGACTGCACCACCACGGCCGCATACGCCATGCCCAGCAGGGTGTGGCCCAGCCAGATGGTCAGCACGCCCCGCTCGGGGAAACCGAAGACCTTTTGCATGGACACCAGCATCAGCAGCAGCGACAGGCCGATGATCACTTCCGGCATCACCAGCGGCGCGCTGACCATGGCGGAAAACACGGTGCGGCCACGGAAGCGCTGATAGCTGCTCAAGGCAAAAGCGGCAAACGTGCCCAGGATGACGGACGAAGTGGCCGACATGAAGGCGATCTTCAAGGACAGCCCGAAGCCGGAAATGATCTCCGTATCGCTCATCAGCTCCTGGTACCAGCGCAGCGAAAAGCCGCTCCACACCATGTCCTGGCGCGAGCTGTTGAACGAGAAGACGATCAGCACGATGATGGGCAGGTAGAGGAACAGATAGCCCAGCGAGAGCCAGCCTCGCCCGAACCAGCGCTGCAGGAAATTACGTCCGTTCATGCTTGTCTCTCCGCGCCCTGATCCGTCTTGTATTTGTTAAAAATCGCCATCGGCACGAGGATCAACAGGATCACCAGCACCGTCACCGACGAGGCCATGGCCCAGTCGTTATTGGTGAAGTATTCATCCCACAGCACGCGGCCGATCATCAGCGTTTCCGGGCCGCCCAGCAGTTCGGGAATCACGTATTCGCCCACGGATGGAATGAACACCAGCATGGCGCCGGCGATGATGCCCGACTTCGACAGGGGCACGGTGATGCGCCAGAACGCCTGCAATGGCGTGGCGCCCAGGTCGGCCGCCGCTTCCAGGAAGCGCATGTCCATTTTCACCAGGTTGGCGTACAGGGGCAGGATCATGAAGGGCAGATAGGCGTACACCATGCCCACCACCAGCGAGAACGAGGTATTCATCATGTGCAGCGGTTCGCTCACCACGCCCAGCGCCAGCAGCAGGTCGTTCAACAAGCCGTGGTTGGCCAGGATGCCCTTCCACGCGTACACGCGCAGCAGGAAAGAGGTCCAGAACGGCAGCATCACCAGCATCATCAGCACGGGGCGGATCGAAGGCTTGGCGCGCGCCATGAAGTAGGCAAACGGGTAGCCGATGAACAGGCAGACGGCCGTGGTGATGGCCGCGTATTTGATGGAACTGAGGTAGGTGAGCAGATACAGTTCATCGGCGGCGATGAACAGATAATTGGCGACTTTCACCTTCAGCACGACGATGCCGTCGACGTACGACAGCAAGCCGCCGAACGGGCTGCCCGCCGTATCCATGTCGGACAGGCTGATGCGCAGCACGATCAGGAAGGGCACTAAAAAGGCGGCCGTCAGGAACAGCGCCGGCACGGCGATGACGGCATTGCGGCCAGTGAGCCAGCGCAGGGTGAGAAGGCTGCGCAGCGATTGCAAAAGGGACGTCATGATGGCCTCAGCTGGTCAGCACGACGATGTCGGCGCCATCCCACCACACCCACACGCGCTGTTCGCGCTCGAGGCGCGACACGTCATGGCGGGCCGCGTTGGTGCGCGAGACTTTCACCAGCGTGCCGCTGTCGAGGCGCACGTGGTAGCTGGTTTCATTGCCAAAATACGCCATGGCGACGATCACGCCCTGGGCGCAGTTGTAGCCGTGTTCCGCCGGCGACGCCCGTTCGGCCAGGGTGGGCGGCTCGATCTGGATGCCAATTTTCTCGGGGCGCACGGCCACCGAAACTTCCATGCCCAGGTTGCCCGTGATGCCGTGCGAGACATAGTGTTCGCCATCGGGGGTGGCGATCACCACATGGTCGGGTTCGTCCTGCGTGATGCTGCCATCGAACAGGTTGACGCTGCCAATGAAGTCGGCGACGAAACGGCAGTTCGGCGTTTCATAGATTTCACCGGGCGCGCCCACCTGCAGGATGCGTCCTTCGCTCATGACGGCGATGCGCGTGGCCATGCTCATGGCCTCGTCCTGGTCGTGCGTGACCATCACGCAGGTGACGCCCACCTGTTCGATGATGTTCACCAGTTCCATCTGCGTGCGCTCGCGCAGTTTTTTATCCAACGCGCCCAGCGGCTCGTCGAGCAGCAGCAATTGCGGCCGCTTGGCCAGGCTGCGCGCCAGCGCCACGCGCTGCTGCTGGCCGCCCGACAGCTGGTGCGGCTTGCGCTTCGCATACTGGCCCAGCTGCACCAGCGCCAGCATCTGCTCGACGCGCGCCGCCACTTCCGCTTTCGGCAAGCCGTCGCGGCGCAGGCCGAAGGCGATGTTGTCCCACACGGACAGGTGCGGGAACAGCGCGTATGACTGGAACATCATGGCGTTGGTGCGGTGGCACGTCGACGATGCTGTTGCCCGCCAGGGCGA
>CAUSDR010000093.1:0-15597 GCA_963530105.1 uncultured Janthinobacterium sp. | reverse complement strand
CCCCCCCCCCGGCGGCCCCCCCGCGCCAAGACGGCGCCGCACGGGAGCAATGGCGCGCGCCACGCCACCCTGGCGCCCCCCAAACCCGTCACGGCAGCGCCAGCCCAGCAAGCGAGCGTGCCGGCGCCCGTGCCCGAAGCGAGCATGGTGTCGATGCTATTGGTGGGATTGGGCTTGCTGGCGTTCAGCATGCATGGTGAAAAACAGGAAAAATTCGATGGTTGAAGCAAGTTTGGCGGCCTCGTGACGCCAGCGTAAAAAAATTCCGCCGCGTGCGGAATTTTTTTTGGCGGCACGCCGGACATTACGATTTGTCGAGCAGGCGGCAGACTCTTTCAATATTGCCCACTGGAATACCCGATTTCAGGGCCCGCGCGATGCAGCCCGCCTTGTCGGGACCCGATGCGGAGATCAGCACGAACGCCGTCAGTACCACGCTGATGGCGACGAGCACGATCAAGACCCCCTTGACGATATCCCAGTTCATTAGGCCTCAGAAATATCGTACGTAAAATCATAATAATGCTTGCCGCCTTCGATGCGGATGGCCAGGCTGCCCGTGAGTCCGTGCAGTTGCGCCGTGCCCGTGTCGGGCACCACCGTCACCGACAATGTCGGCGTGCCGCGCGTCATGGTGCCGCTGTGCTGCAAGTAAAAGCTGCCATGGCGACCGTCCAGGCTGCCTTCGACCCGCTCCAGCGCCACATAGCCGGCCGAACCGGCCACGCTGGCGCGCGCGCTGAGCATCTCGCCGTGCGCGCTGGCATCGAGGGCGCCGTGGTAGCGCTTGTTCAGCGACAGCCGCCCCAGCCCTGACTGGGCGGCCGTATCGGACAATGTTTCCGGCGTCATCTTGACGTCGAATTCCCCTGTAACTTGTGGCATGACTGCCCTCCTCGATGATTAAATTGTCGCTGCCGGGTCCGTTCCATCCAGCAGCCCATGCAGTTTTTGCATGGTAGCCCAGTTGCGCGAGGTGACGCCATCGCCGAGCAAGACACCGAGCGCCGCCACCACCTTGCTGGCCAGCACGCCATCGGGACACCAGGCATACGCGGCCCACTGCCCCAGCGCCAGCGCTTCGGGCTGCCACGGCCGCCGCAGCAATGGCGCCAGGCGCTGCACGTCGGCCGGATTGTTCAGCACCAGCGCCAGCAGGCGCGCCGCGTCGGCTGCGGGCGCCAGGGTATTTTGCGCGATCAGTTCGCCAAACTGGCTGGCCGACAGCACCGTCACGCGCGCCGCCACGCCCAGTTTCAGCACCAGCGCCTCCTCGATGCGGGCGGCCGCCTCGGCCGGCGCCACCGCCCCCGCGTCATACACCACGTTGCCACTGTTGAGCACGGTACGCACGTCCGCGAAGCCCAGCTCGCCCAGCAGCTTGCGCAGGTCGGCCATGGCCACGCGCTTGGCGCGTCCCACATTGATGCCGCGCAAGAATGCCACTTGCTGACTATTTTGACCATGTGCCATGGGTTTCTCCTTGCTTATGCCTGGCTGCTGGTGCTTTCAGGCAACGGCGTCACCTTGGGCAGGCGCAGCAGGAACGTCGCGCCCTGCCCCAGCGTGCTGCTGACCGTGATGGTGCCGCCAAACTGCTTGGCGATCAAGTTGAACACGATATTCAAGCCCAATCCCGTGCCGCCCTGGCCGCGCCGCGTGGTGACGAACGGGTCGAACACGCGGTCGAGCATGTCCGGCGCGATGCCGCGGCCATTGTCGCGCACCTGCATGTCGATCCAGTCCTGCTCGCTGCGCACGACTATATGGATGTTGCCCGCCGTGTCCGCATCAAAGGCATGCTCGACGCAGTTCAGCACCAGGTTGGTCAGCACCTGCGCCAGCGCGCCCGGATAGCTGTCGAGCACGATGTCGGGCGGGCAATCGATGTCGATGACGATGCGCGTCTTTTTCAGGGTCGGCTGCAGGCTTGAAATCACCTCGCCGATATAGTCGCGCAATTCGAACAAACGGCGCGCCTCGCTGACCTGGTCGACGGCGATCTGCTTGAAACTGTGGATCAGGTGCGCGGCGCGGTAGGCATTGTTCATGATCAGGCGCGCGCTTTCGCCGGCCGTCTCCAGGTAGCGCACGATATCGGTCTTTTTCACGCCGCCGCCGGCCACGGCCGCGCTGATGGCGTCGGTGGCTTCCTTCAGCACCGAGGCGCTGGTCAGCGCGATGCCGACGGGCGTGTTGATTTCATGCGCCACGCCCGCCACCAGGCTGCCCAGCGAGGCCAGCCGTTCCGACTGCAGCAGCGATTCCTGCGCGCGGCGCAGCTCGTCCATGGCCTGCGCCGTTTCCTGCTGCGAGCGGCGCGCCATTTCCTCCGCCTCGCGGCTGCCTTCGATGATGGACTTGAGCTTGCGCTGCACGGCGTTGAAGCCGCGGATCACGTCGCCCAGTTCGTCGCGCCGGTTTTCCGGCAACTCCTCGACTTCATCGCTGCCGCGCGTGGCCAGGTCGAACAAGCCATCGCGCAACTGTTTCAAGGGACCAAACACGATGCGCAGGCTCAAGGCCAGCGCGCCCACGAGAATGATGTCAAGCAGCAACACTTCCACCACCTTGCGCCGCACTTCGCTGCGCAAGGCGGCATCGATCTGCTCGCGGCTGAAATTGACGATGACCTTGCCCACGATGACGGGTTTGCCGCCCGTGGCGGCCGCCACGGCGTCGCGGAACACCAGCGGCGCCTCGACGGGCGTGCCGCCGATGGCGACGTCCGTGGTCAGCGGCACCAGGGCGCCCGTGGCATCGCGCACTTCGCCGGCGAACAGGCCCACCGAAGCGTCGTAGACGCGGATGCCCACCAGTTCCGGCGGCAGCATTTCCGCCGCGACGATGCTGTCGACCTTGGATTTGTCCAGGTCCCACAGGGCGGAAGGCAGGCTGGTCTGCAAACGCGTCAGCACGCCGCTGCGCAGGCGCGCGCTGCCCGACTCGAGTTCCTTGCTCAGGGTATATTGGGTGTAGCTGCCGGAAATGCCCAGCACCAATGTAACGATGACAACAAATAGCAAGGTCAGCCGGACTTGGATACTCACCATCAATCAACGCTCCCCTGGCCAGGCTTGCCGCCGGCCCGCGGCGCGGGCGCATGTGCGTCAGCAAAATCACCGCCTGAATCAAATGTACGGTATGACATGCTTATTGGCAAGATTTACAGCAGCCCTGCTGGCAACAGGGGCATTGATCCAGGTTGAGACATTGCGCGATGGCAATGGTAATATCCCGCAATCATCAAAGGAGTCGTCATGGCGGTCACGCATCAACATCTACCCCTGGAACAAGTTCGTCCTGGCATGGTCTTGTCAGATGTCTTGCTCGATGCGCATGGACAAGTACTGCTGCCGCAAGGCGCCGTGCTGACGGAAAACATGCTGGCCCTGATGCCGCGCCATGGCATCGACATGCTGCCGATCCAGGCGCCGCCGCCGTCGCCGGAAGCCGTAGCCGCGCAGCAGGCGGCCGACCGCGAACGGCTCGCTTATCTGTTCCGCAAGCATGATCCGGACAATCCTGACGAGGCCGCCACGACCTTGCTGCGCAGCTACGTCACGACATATCGCCTGGGCACGGGAGAGGCGGCATGAGCGCCCTGCTGACCCTCGACGACATCGTCGCCCACCTCGACGACCTGCCATCGCTGCCGGCCGTGGTGATGGAGCTATTGAACAGCATCGACCAGGAAGACGTGGATATTTCCGTGCTGGCGAAGAAAGTCTCGTACGACCAGGCCCTGACGGCAAAGACCCTGCGTCTGGCCAACTCGTCGCAGTACGGCTTGCAAGTGAAAGCCACCACCATCCAGCAGGCGATCACCTACCTGGGCTTCCAGACCACGCGCAGCCTGATCACCTCGGCCGCCATCACGGGCGCGTTTCCGGAAGGCCGCTGCGCCGGTTTCGACGACAAGGCCTTCTGGCGCCATTCCGTGGCGACGGCCGCCTGCGCCAAGGTGCTGGCGCGGCAGATCCGCTTCAACCAGGATTACGCCTTTACGGCCGGCTTGCTGCATAACATCGGCCGCCTGGTGCTGGTCAGCAGCTTCCCCGCGCAATACGCGCAAGCCATCGCCCACCAGGCGGCGCACGACTGCAGCCTGCTCGAGGCCGAGCAAGCCGTGCTGGGCGTGGACCACGTGCAGGCGGGCGTGGCGCTGGCCGAGCACTGGAATTTTTCCGATACGACGCGCCTGGCGCTGGGTAATTATCTGCAGCCCGACACGCCGGGCGCAGGTTTCCTGGCGTCACTGATCCACGTGGCCAATGCCATCGTCTGCGCGCTCGACCTGGCGCAGGCGGGCGACGACATGGTGCCGCGCGTCTCGCCGGTGGCCTGGGATGCGCTGGGCCTGGGCGAGGAAACCTATCTGCAGCTGTTCCGTGAAACGGAACTGCGCTACGACGAAATCACCACCGCGCTGCTGGGCTAAGCGGTGCTGCCCGTCATCCTGTAAACGCAAACGGCTCTCGCGGTGAAGCGAAAGCCGTTATGGGTACTGCCTTGTTTCCGTCCTGCCCGGTCGACGCCAGCCTGTTGCCGCCAGCAGCTACGCAAGCGGCACAGTCAGCGCGCGACCACCACATCAGTGCGCGTAATTCGATTCTTGCGCATCGCCGCGGTCTTCCGCTTTTGGACGGCCCTGGGCGTCGGACAAACGATACTTGGTGCGGCGGTCGCCCATCAAGTCGCGCAGGTCGCGGATGCTCATGCCCGTCACTTCGTGCATGCGGATCAGCAGGGAGGCGCCGACCGGCAAGCGGTGGTGGCGGATCTTGCTGATCACGGGTGGCGCCACTTCGAGCAGGCGCGACAGGGCTGCATCGTTTTTCAGCTGCATCTTGCTCAGCAGAATGTCCAGCAGGTGGTTGGGGTTGTAACTTTCTTGCGATGCTAATGCATGATGTGCCATGATTTTTCCTCGTCTGGTGAATGTTGAAAATAATGCCGATACGAACTTAAGGCTGGCTTAGAGTGTTTAAAAGTATTTCAAAAACCGTCAGCCTCCCCTCCTCCTATCGCCGCCTGCCCAAGACCGGCACAGCCACGTCCAGCCAACGTGCGCAGCTTGCCGCGTGAGTAAAAGCACGTGCAATCCGGTGAAATGAATTGCATATAAGGCAATATACTAGTCCAAACAGGCAGCATCCGCGCCTTGCGCAACCTTCCTGATTGTTAAATATCAATCAAGGTGCTGGTTGGCTTAGCAACGATGCCATTTCAACACATTAGGATGCCAGCGGGCGCACACAAGGCTTTGCAGCAACTTGTTACAAATCAATGGTGCAGTAGGGCAATAAATGCTTTGTGGCATCATCCAAAACAGCGCCATGCCGGGGTGAAAACATTGTCGGCAAGGTAAGCACGGCATGGCCCGTCCCGGCGATTTACGCTAAACTACGGCCAGAACTTGCAGCGCGCCTGCCATTGGGCTGCCAGAGGCGCCCGGACGCTCATCGACGCGCTCCTGCATGGCACCCGCGGCACCCCGCCCTGCGCCGCCGCATCCTGCCCAGCCATCTTATTTGCCGCCACCTTTACCGATAAGCGCCAGACTCCATGCAGAAAAAAGTATTCATTAAAACCTTCGGCTGCCAGATGAACGAGTACGACTCGGACAAGATGGCCGATGTGCTGGGCGCCTCCGATGGCCTGGTGCGCACCGACTCGCCGGAAGACGCCGACGTCATCCTGCTCAATACCTGCTCCGTGCGTGAAAAGGCGCAGGAAAAAGTGTTTTCCGACCTGGGCCGCCTGCGCGAGCTGAAGCTGGCCAAACCGCACCTGCTGATCGGCGTGGGCGGCTGCGTGGCTTCGCAGGAAGGCGACGCCATCGTCAAGCGCGCGCCGTACGTCGACATGGTCTTCGGCCCGCAGACGCTGCACCGCCTGCCGCAGATGATCGAACTGCGGCGCGCCAGCGGCGCTTCGCAGGTCGACATCAGCTTCCCGGAAATCGAAAAGTTCGACCACATGCCGCCGGCCAAGGTGGAGGGCGCCTCGGCGTTTGTCTCCATCATGGAAGGCTGCAGCAAATACTGCAGCTACTGCGTGGTGCCGTACACGCGCGGCGAGGAAGTCTCGCGCCGCTTCGAGGACGTGCTGACGGAAGTGGCCGGGCTGGCCGCCCAGGGGGTCAAGGAAATCACCCTGCTGGGGCAGAACGTGAATGCCTACCGGGGCGCGATGGAAGGCGGCGAGACCGCCGACTTCGCCCTGCTGCTCGAATACGTGGCCAACATTCCCGGCATCGAGCGCATGCGCTTCGTCACCAGCCATCCGAAGGAATTCACGCAGCGCCTGATCGACGCCTACGCGAAGATCCCGCAGCTGGTCGACCATCTGTATTTGCCGGCGCAGCACGGCTCCGACAAGGTGCTGGGCGCCATGAAGCGCGGCTACACGGGCCTGGAATACAAGTCCATCATCCGCCGCATCCGCGCCGTGCGCCCGAACATGGCCATTTCCTCGGACTTCATCGTCGGTTTCCCCGGCGAGACGCAGGCCGACTTCGACGCCATGATGAAACTGATCGCCGACGTCGGCTTCGACAACAGCTACAGCTTCATCTTCAGCAAGCGCCCCGGCACGCCGGCCGCCAGCCTGGAAGACGACACGCCGCACGAAGTCAAGCTGGCCCGCCTGCAGCAGCTGCAGGCGGCCATCGACGCCAACACGCGCAAGTACAGCCTGGCCATGGTGGGCACGGTGCAAACCATCCTCGTCGAAGGCCGCTCGAAGAAGGACACCAATGACAGCGAGCTGCAAGGCCGCACGGAAAACAACCGCGTGGTCAACTTCGACGCCGGCCCGGACGCGCTGCAGCTGGTCGGCCAGCTGGTCGACGTGCGCATCACCGAGAGCCATTCCTACACCCTGCGCGGCGAATTGGTCGCCAGCGCCCCCGCATTGAAAAGAGCCAGTTGAAAACCAAAGCCCCGATACAGCCGCACTACTTCATTCCCGAGCCGCTCGACAACACGCGCCTGGCGCATTTGTGCGGCCCGCTCGATGAAAACCTGCGCCAGATTTCCGCCGCCCTCGACGTGACGATCTTCCGCCGCGGCGAGAAATTCATCGTCGGCGGCAGCAATGCCGCACGCGCCGTGGAAATCCTCGAACAGTTCTACGCCATCGCCAACAAGGTCGTGCCGCTGGAAGAAGTCCAGCTGGCCCTGGTGGAGCAGCGCGCGGGCCTGTCCGCCGCCTCGGAACACCATGCCAACGCGCCCGTCAGCACTTTCGTCGAGCCGGACATCGCCAGCCCCGTGCTGAAGACGCGCCGCGCCGACCTGCGCGGACGCACGCCGCACCAGATTGCGTATTTGCGCGACATCCTCGAGCACGACATCAGCTTTGGCGTGGGGCCGGCCGGCACCGGCAAGACGTACCTGGCCGTCGCCTGCGCCGTCGATGCGCTCGAACGCGACGCCGTCAAGCGCATCATCCTGACGCGCCCCGCCGTCGAAGCGGGCGAGCGCCTGGGCTTCCTGCCGGGCGACCTGGCGCAAAAGGTCGATCCGTACCTGCGTCCCCTGTACGATGCGCTGTATGATTTGCTGGGCTTTGACCGCACGCAAAAACTGTTTGAAAAACAGGTGATCGAGATCGCCCCGCTGGCCTACATGCGCGGGCGCACCCTGAACCATGCCTTCGTCATCCTCGACGAGGCGCAAAATACCACCGTCGAGCAGATGAAGATGTTTTTGACGCGCATCGGCTTCGGCAGCAAGGCCGTGGTGACGGGCGACGTCACGCAAGTCGACCTGCACAAGAGCCAGACGAGCGGCCTGATCGACGCCGTGCACGTGCTGAAAGATGTGCGCGGCATCGGCTTCACGCAATTTAACAGCACCGACGTGGTGCGCCATCCGCTCGTCGCGCGCATCGTCGACGCCTATGAAACGGCGCAGGCGGCCAACGCCGACGCCGCCCAGTTACTCCCCTTGTTGAAACCAGCCGCCGCCAAAAATGTCCGAAAAAAATAAACTGTCCCTGTCCGTGCAATACCCGGACGCCCGCCTGGAAACCCTGATCACGCGGCCGAAAGTGCGCCGCTGGGTCAAGGCGGCCCTGTTCGCGCCCGCCGAATTCACCATCCGCTTCGTCGACGCGGAAGAAGGCCGCAGCCTGAACCGCGACTACCGCGAGAAGGACTACGCCACCAACGTGCTGACCTTTGCCTACAACGAAGGCGAAGAACTCGGCGACGACGAGCCGACGCGCGCCGACATCATCCTGTGCACGGACGTGCTGGAAAAGGAAGCGCAAGAACAAAAGAAAAGCGTGGAAGAGCACACGGCCCACCTGATCGTCCACGGCGTGCTGCATGCGCAGGGCTACGACCACATGGATGACGAAGAAGCGGCCGAGATGGAAGGGCTGGAAACGGAAATCCTGGCAAAACTCGGCATTGCCGACCCGTACAAGGAGTAAGCGCATGGGAACCTGGGCACTGGATGCCTTCGGCAACGACTACGCCATGGATTGGGCGCAGGACTTGCACGAATATAAAACCCTGGAACTGGTCGAGACGACGCTCGACAACGTCATCGACAGCACGGAAGCGGAGCTGGAAGCGCCGTTCGCCGCCGAAGCGCTGGCCGCGCTGGAAGTGATCGCCCGCCTGCAGGGCAAGCCGGGCGAACCCGATCCGGCCACGGCGGAAGTGGACGAATGGGTCGCCGCCTGCAAGAAGAAAGTCACGCCGCCGCTGCTGGACAAGGCGCGCCTGGCCTTCGAGCGCATCCTGGCGGAATCGTCGGAACTGCGCCAGCTGTGGCAGGACAGCGAGCATTTCGCCGACTGGCAGGCCGACGTGGCCGATTTGCGCCAGCGCGTGCTGGGCCAGGACAGCTGAAACGTCGCGCAACGGGACACTTCAGCGTATTAAATTTACATCAAAAGCGGGGAAATCCGGTGTGCCCCCACTTTTGGTGTATCCTATAACCCTTCGCAACAACGGCTCACGCCTCCTATGCCCGAGCACCCTAGTGGCGTCAGAACTGACGTCAAGCCCCACCGGTCACTGTTTGAACGCCTGACCGCACTCATTTCCCCCGAGCCAGAGAACCGTGCAGAATTGCTCGATGTTCTACACGATGCGCATGAACGCAAGCTGATCGACGCCGACGCCCTGTCGATGATCGAAGGCGTGTTCCAGGTGTCGGATCTCTGCGCGCGCGACATCATGATCCCCCGTTCGCAGATGGATGTCATCGACATCAGCAAGCCGATCGAGGAATGGATGCCGGAAGTCCTGTCCACCGCCCACTCGCGCTTCCCCGCGATCGAAGGCGAACGGGACAAGGTCATCGGCATCCTGCTGGCGAAAGACTTGCTGCGTTATTACGCTGAAGAAACTTTCGACGTCCGCGACATGCTGCGCCCCGCCATCTTCATCCCCGAATCGAAACGCCTGAATGTGCTGCTGCGCGATTTCCGCGCCAATCACAATCACATGGCCATCGTCGTCGATGAATACAGCGGCGTCGCCGGCCTGATCACCATCGAAGACGTGCTGGAACAGATCGTCGGCGATATCGAGGACGAATACGACTTCGACGAAGCCGAGGACAACATCCTGTCGCTGAAGGAAGGCCAGTTCGGCCCCCGCTGGCGCGTCAAGGCGCTGACCGAGATCGAACAGTTCAACGAAGAAGTGGGCAGCCACCTGGTGGACGACGACGTCGACACCATCGGCGGTCTGGTCTCCAAGTACCTGGGCCGCATGGCGCACAAGGGCGATATTTTCGACCTGGGCAACCTGCGCTTCGAGGTGCTGCGCGCCGATGCGCGCCAGGTGCACGTGCTGCTGGTCGAGCGCCTGCCCAACGTGCCGGAACTGGAACTCTGACATGCGCGTGCTGTAGATGCGTTTCAGACGCGCCGACCCCAACGCCCCCGCCAAACCGCCCCGCAGCACGTGGGCGCGCATGCTGACCGCCGCCATCGCCGGCGCCGTCGCGGTGCTGGCGTTCGCCCCTTTCGGCTACTGGCCGCTGCAAATCCTCAGCCTGGGCGTGCTGTTCTACCAGGTGCTGCGCGCCTCCAGCGTCAAGGGCGGCGCGCTGATCGGCTGGGCCTACGGCTTTGGCTGGTGCGCGGCCGGCACGCACTGGCTGTACATTTCCATGCACCGCTATGGCGACATGGCCGCGCCGATCGCCGCCATCGCCGTGGCCCTGCTGGCCCTGCTGATGGCCATCTACGTGGCCCTGGCCATGGGCGCGGCCGCCTGGCTGCGCCGCCGCTGGGTGCTCTCGCTGCCCGCCATGACCCTGCTGGTGCTGCCCGCCACCTGGACCCTGTTCGAATGGACGCGCGGCTGGCTGTTTACGGGTTTCCCATGGCTGGCCACGGGCTACGCCCATAATGCCAGCCCGCTGGCCGGCTTCGCCCCCATCGTCGGATCGTATGGCCTGGGCTGGCTGGCGGCGCTGTCGGCCGGCGCCCTGCTGCTGCTCGCGCACCGCACGCGCTGGTTCGCGCTGGGCGGCGTGCTCGCCCTGTACGCGGCCGGCATCGGCTTGCAGTATGTAGCGTGGACGCACCCCGTCGGGCGCCCGATCACGGTGCGCCTGCTGCAGGGGAACGTGCCGCAGCAGCAGAAATTCGACCCCGGCTTCGTTCTGGGCGCCCTGCAGATGTACCAGAGCGCCATCACCAGCGCGCCGGCCGACCTGATCGCCACGCCGGAAACGGCCGTCACCGTGCTGCCGCACCAGCTGCCGCCCGGCTATCTGGATAGCCTGGCGACGTATGCGCAGCAGACGGGCAGCACGATCCTCGTCGGCATGCCCGTGCTCGACGAGCAGCAGCGCTTCTACAATGCGGCGCTGGGCATCACGCCCAACGGCGCGCCCGGTCCCTATTACCAGTACCGCAAGCACCATCTGGTGCCGTTCGGCGAATTCGTGCCGCCCGGCCTGCACTGGTTTGTCGCCATGATGGCCATCCCGCTGGGCGACATGGGCCGTGGCGCCGACGTGCAGGCGCCGCTGCAGGTGCGCGACCAGCTGGTGCTGCCGAATATCTGCTACGAAGACCTGTTTGGCGAGGAAATCGCCGGCCAGCTGGCCAGCGCCCACCGCAGCGGCAAGCAATCGGCCTCGGTGCTGCTGAATATCTCGAACCTGGCCTGGTTTGGCGACTCGATCGCCATCCCGCAGCATCTGCAGATTTCGCAGATGCGCAGCCTGGAAACGGGCCGTCCGATGCTGCGTTCGACGAATACGGGCGCCACCGCCGTCATCGACGGCAAGGGCGTGGTGCAAAGCCTGCTGCCGCCGGAACAGCAAGCCACCCTGGCGGCCAAGGTGCAAGGCATGGGCGGCATGACGCCATACATTCTCTACGGCAACAAACTGGTGCTGGCCCTGGCCGCGCTGGCCCTGCTGGCGGCCTTCCTGCTGTCGCGCGCCGCCCGCCGTGGCGGCGCCGCGCAGCAATAAGCGACCGATATTGCCCGAAGAGTCACAGTGGGCCCGTAAAAACCGCTAAAATTAGCAAAACCCCGGCCCGGACGCTTGACCAACAGCGTACGGGCTTCAAGCAAACCTTAACAAAGCGCAGCCTGTCCGCGCGGCGAACTCATACGATGCTCACATTTCAACAAATTATCCTGACCTTGCAAACCTATTGGGACAAGCAAGGTTGCGCCCTGCTCCAGCCTTACGACATGGAAGTCGGCGCCGGCACCTTCCACACCGGCACCTTCCTGCGCGCGATCGGCCCGGAACCCTGGCGCGCCGCGTATGTGCAGCCGTCGCGCCGTCCGAAGGATGGCCGCTATGGCGAAAACCCGAACCGCATGCAGCACTACTACCAGTACCAGGTGGTCTTGAAGCCGGCGCCGGAAAACATCCTCGACCTGTATCTGGGTTCGCTGGCCGCGCTGGGCCTGGACTTGAAGCAGAATGACGTGCGCTTCGTCGAAGACGACTGGGAAAGCCCGACCCTGGGCGCCTGGGGCCTGGGCTGGGAAGTCTGGCTCAACGGCATGGAAGTGACGCAATTTACCTATTTCCAGCAAGTGGGCGGCCTCGATTGCAAGCCCGTGCTGGGCGAAATCACCTACGGCATCGAACGCCTGGCCATGTATCTGCAGGGCGTGGAAAACGTGTATGACCTGGTGTGGACCGAGTGGGAAGAAAACGGAGTCACGAAGAAGCTGACCTACGGCGACGTCTTCCACCAGAACGAAGTGGAGCAATCGACCTACAACTTCGAGCACGCGAACACGGACCTGCTGTTCGAACAGTTCGGCAACTACGAAGCGGAAGCCAAGCGCCTGATCGAGCTGCAACTGACCCTGCCCGCCTACGAGAAAATCATGAAGGCGTCGCACAGCTTCAATATGCTCGATGCGCGTGGCGCCATCTCGGTGACGGAACGCGCCGCCTACATCGGCCGCGTGCGCACCCTGTCGCGCCTGGTGGCGCAAGCGTATTACGACTCGCGCGAGCGCCTCGGTTTCCCGATGCTGCCCGCCGCAGAGCAAGCCGCCGCCTAATTCGAGCCTCCATACCGCCGTACCTGACAAGAACACCATGAACCAAACACTGCTCATCGAACTGCTGACCGAAGAACTGCCGCCGAAAGCGCTGGCCAAACTGGGCGCCGCCTTCACGGCCGGCATCGTCAACGGCCTGAAAGCGCGCGACTTCCTGGAAGCCGACAGCGTCGCCACCAGCTACGCCTCGCCGCGCCGCCTGGCCGTCTCCATCACCAACGTGCGCGAAGTCTCGCCCGACAAATCGATCCGCGAAAAAGTCCTGCCCGTTTCCGTGGCGCTGGACGCGAACGGCAACGGCACGCCGCCGCTGGCCAAGAAACTGGCCGCGCTGGGCTTCCCCGACCTGACGGTGGCGGACCTGGAACGTGCCGCCGACGGCAAGGCCGACAGCTTCTTCTACACCTACACGGCGCCGGGCAGCCAGCTCGCCACGGGCGCGCAGGCGGCCCTGGCCGAGTCGGCCGCCAAGCTGCCGATTCCAAAACTGATGAGCTATCAGCGCCCGGACGGCACCACCGTGCAATTCGTGCGCCCGGCGCACAGCCTGATCGCCCTGCACGGCATCAATATCCTGCCATTGACCCTGCTGGGCCTGACGGCCGGCCGCACGACCCTGGGCCACCGCTTCCTCACCGACGGCGCGCCGATCACCATCGCGCACGCGGAAAACTACGCGCCGTCGCTGATCCTCAACGCCAGCGTCATCGCCAGCAACGAGGAACGCAAGGAGCGCATCCGCGCCCAGCTGCTGGACAAGGCCGGCGCCGACCAGGTCTTGATGCCCGAAGCGCTGCTCGACGAAGTCACTGCGCTGGTCGAATGGCCAGTGGTATATGAATGCCACTTCGAGGAAGAATTCCTGGCCGTGCCGCAGGAATGCCTGATCCTCACCATGCAGACGAACCAGAAATATTTCGCGCTGACGGACAGCGAAGGCAAGCTGCGCTCGCGCTTCCTGATCGTCTCGAACATCGAGACGGACACGCCCGAGCACATCATCGGCGGCAACGAGCGCGTCGTGCGCCCGCGCCTGTCCGACGCCAAGTTCTTCTTCGAGCAAGACAAGAAGAAAACGCTGGCATCGCGCCTGCCGCTGCTGGCCAACGTCGTCTACCACAACAAGCTGGGCACGCAGGCTGCGCGCACAGAGCGCGTCAAGTCGCTGGCCGGCGCCATCGCCGCCAAGCTGCAATATGACGTCGCGCTGGCCGAACGGGGCGCCCTGCTGGCCAAGGCCGACCTGCTGACCGACATGGTGGGCGAATTCCCCGAACTGCAAGGCATCATGGGCACGTACTACGCGCGCCATGACGGCGAGCCGGAAGAAGTGGCCTTGGCCGCCTCCGAGCACTACCAGCCGCGCTTTGCCGGCGACAGCCTGCCAGCCACCGCCACAGGCACCGCCGTGGCCCTGGCCGACAAGCTCGAAACCCTGGTTGGCATCTGGGCCATCGGCCTGGCGCCGACGGGCGACAAGGACCCGTTCGCGCTGCGCCGCCACGCCCTGGGCGTGCTGCGCATGCTGCTGGAAAAGCGTCTGCCCCTGTCGATCCAGGGCTTGCTGGCCGATGCCGCCGCGCAGTTCGCTGCCGTTCCCGGCTTCAAGGACCCGGTGGCCGACGTGACCACCTTCATGCTGGACCGCCTGCGCGGCATCCTGCGCGAGCGCGGTTTCTCGCCGAATGAAATCGAAGCCGTCGTGGCGCAGAATCCGGACCGCCTGGACGACATCGTGCAGCGCCTGGAAGCCGTGCAGGCGTTTGCCGCCCTGCCGGAAAGCGCCTCGCTGGCCGCCGCCAACAAGCGCATCACCAACATCCTGAAAAAGAACGAGGAAGCCGTGAGCCAGGTCGCCGCCGGTGGCGTCAACGTGGCGCTGCTGCAGGACGAAGCGGAGAAAAAACTCGCCGCCGCCGTCTCGCGCGTGCAGCCGGAAGTCGATGCGGCCTTTGCCAAGGGCGATTTCGCGGGCACCCTGCAAACCCTGGCGCAGCTGCGCGACGACGTCGATGGCTTCTTCAACGACGTGATGGTGATGGCCGAGGATGTCGCCCTGCGCAACAACCGCCTGGCCCTGCTGTCGTCCTTGCACGGCATGATGAACCGCGTGGCCGACATTTCCAAGCTGGCGGCATAATGGGCATTCCGGCGCTGAAACTGATTATTCTCGACCGCGACGGCGTCATTAATCATGACTCGCCGGACTTCATCAAGTCGCCGGCCGAATGGCTGCCGATCCCCGGTTCGCTCGAAGCGATCGCCCGCCTGAACCAGGCCGGCTACCGCGTGGTGATCGCCTCGAACCAGTCGGGCATCGCGCGCGAGTACTTCGACATGACGGTGCTGAACGCGATCCACCAGAAGATGCATACCCTGGCGCAGCAGGTCGGCGCCGACATCGACGCCATCTTCTTTTGCCCGCATGCGGGCGCGGACAATTGCGACTGCCGCAAGCCGAAGCCCGGCATGTTCCATGAAATCTCGCAGCGCTACAACACCAGCCTGAAAGGCGTGCCCACGGTAGGCGATTCGCTGCGCGACCTGCAGGCAGGCTTCATCAGCGGCTGCGTGCCCTACCTGGTCCTGACCGGCAAGGGTGAAAAGACCAATGAAACGGGTGGCCTGCCGCCCGGCACCCAGGTCTTCCCCGACCTGGCCGCCGTGGTCAGCCACCTGCTCAAGGCGCCAGCCGCGCCGGCGCCCGCCGTGGCATTCAGTATTTAATCTTCGGAGAACCGCATTGCGTAATATTTCCCTGTTCCTGCGATCCCTGCTGTTCATGATCATCATGGTCGTGGCCACCATCGTCTGGGCCTGCGTGTGCTTTTTTGCCGCGCCATTGAGCTACAACAAGCGCTATTGGGTCACTTCGCGCTGGAACGTGTTTATCCTGTGGTGTGCCAAGGTCATTTGCGGCATCCGTTATGAAGTCAAGGGCGCCGAGAATTTCCCCGATGCGCCGGCCATCGTGCTGTCGAAGCACCAGTCGGCATGGGAAACCATCTTTTTGCTTCCCAGCCTGCCACGCCCGCTGGTGTACGTGTTCAAGAAGGAGATCCTGTACATCCCGT
>CAUSDR010000092.1:0-15649 GCA_963530105.1 uncultured Janthinobacterium sp. | reverse complement strand
CCATTGCTCCAGTGCGGCGCCGTCTTCGCGCTGCTGGCCAGCAGGCGCGCATAGGGCAAGTCCGGCGTTTCCCAGCCGGGATTGTTATTCAGGCTGATGCTTTCATCGATCGCCACACGTTCGCCCGCTTCCAGCAACTTGCCGACCGTCGTATCGCTGACTGCCGCCACGCTCCATGCACTGGCCGAGAGCGCCAGCAGGGCCACGCAAAGCGGCTGCATTATGTTCATCTTCATCTCCCTGTGTTCACCGTGTGGCGCCGCCGAAACCGGCTTGCGCATGCACGGACAATGCGCCTGTACGGGGGCGTATTCCGGTTTTTCTGATGACTTCCCATTACAACATAGTTCGTGGCAATTTTGCTACGCTAATTTGCTATTTATTACGAATATTTGTCATTTTGATAGTGTTAACATGATCGCTGCCGCCCACTTTGCATGAGCACGCTATCGGATGAAAAAACACTGTTGTTTTTTTGTGCGAATCGCCAGCAGGAAAACAATATATTGATTAGTATATTGTTTATCGCACGATATTTAACGCTACCGCCTGTGGGAGGGCATGATGGAAACGGGAACAACGCAGCAGACGGACTACAACCTCGACGCCATGCGCGGAGCGGCCTATAAAGCCAGTTCGCTGCTGAAAGCCATGGGCAATGCCGACCGCTTGATGCTGCTGTGCCAGCTGTCGCAGGGCGAGCATTGCGTCAGCGACCTGGAGCAAAAAGTGGGCATCGGCCAGCCTACCCTGTCGCAGCAGCTGGGCGTGCTGCGCGAAGAAATGCTGGTGGCCACGCGGCGCGAGGGCAAGCAGATTTATTACCGCGTCGCCAGCGCGCCCGTGCTGGCCGTGCTGCATGTGTTGTATGCGCAATTCTGCGCGCCGCGCCCCCTGTTCAACGACGAAGCGGACTGAAGCGATCATGCAGATCGACTGGCAGCACTTCACGCCATGGTCCTCGCTGGCCGGCGGCATGCTGATCGGCCTGGCAGCCGCGCTCCTGATCCTGTTCAACGGCCGCATCGCCGGCATCAGCGGCATTCTCGCGGGCGTGCTGCGTCCGCGGCGCGGCGACCTGGGCTGGCGCATCGCCTTCCTGGCCGGCCTGCTCGGCACGCCCTTGCTGTACCCCTGGTGGCACGCCTTGCCTGCAGTACAGATCGACGCCGGCACGCCGGCCCTGCTTGCCGCTGGCCTGCTGGTGGGCGTGGGCGTGCGCTATGGCGCCGGCTGCACCAGCGGCCATGGCGTGTGCGGCCTGTCGCGCTGGTCGCTGCGCTCGCTGGCCGCCACGGGCGCTTTCATGGCGGCCGGCTTTCTCACCGTTTATCTGCTGCGCCACGCATGAGCAAGCTCGTCCTTTCCCTGTTGAGCGGCCTCGTCTTCGGCCTGGGCCTGATCGTTTCCGGCATGAGCAATCCGGCCAAGGTGCTCGCTTTTCTCGACCTGGCCGGCGCCTGGGACCCGTCGCTGGCGCTGGTGATGGGCGGCGCCATCGCCGTCGCCATGCCCGCCTTCTGGCTGGCGCGCCGCCGCCGGCAAGCCATCCTTGGCGGCCCCCTGCACCTGCCGGCCGCGCGCAGCATCGACCGGCGCCTGCTGCTGGGCAGCCTGGCGTTTGGCGCGGGCTGGGGCATCGCCGGTTTCTGTCCCGGCCCGGCCCTCGTTTCGCTGTTGGCAGGCCAATCGAAGGCCTGGCTCTTCGTCGGTGCCATGCTGGCCGGCATGGCCATCTTCGAGTTGCTGGAGTGGAACAAGGCGCGCCGCACGGTGGCGCCTGCCGCCTGAAACGGTACAATCTGGCGCATCGCCACTCTGGATGCCCGACTTACCATGAAGACCGTGATTGAAAGAATAACTGCGCGAACGACTGCGCGAACACCTGCGCGTACCGCGGCGCGCGCCGCCGTGCTGTGCAGCGTGCTGGCGCTGGCCGGCTGCGGCAGCCTGCTGAAGAAGGAAGCGCCCCCGCCGCCCGCGCCCGTGGCCGATACCTTGCCCAATCCGCAAGTGCTGCTGCTGGGCGAAGTGCGTGACAATGCGCAAGGCCACCGCCTGCGCCTGGCGGAGCTGCAGCGCCGCGTGGCGGCTGGCTGGCGGCCCGTCATTGTCATGGAGCAATTTGACCGCGACAACCAGGATTTGCTGACGCGCGCCGCGCGCGAATGCGCCGACCCCGACTGCATCATCCGCGTCATGCAGCAGCCGCGCTGGGACTGGAGCTTGTACCGGCCCGTGCTGGACCTGGCCATCAGCTATCAGCTGCCCCTGATCGCCGCCAACCTGTCGCCCACGGACGCATCGCGCATCGCGCGCGACGGCATCCGGTGGTCGATGCCGCCCGCCATGGCGAGCACCTACCTGGCCGCGCCCGTGCCGGGCGATATTCTGGAAAAGCAAAAGAAAGAAGTCCAGGCGGCCCGTTGCAACATGCTGCCCGACATGATGCTCGGCGGTGTCATCAACGCCCAGGTGGCGCGCGATATCTGGATGGCCAAGCTGATCCGCGACCAGGCGCCGCGCGCCGTGGTGTTGCTTGCTGGAAACGACCACGTGCGCAAGGATATCGGCGTGCCGCGCTGGCTGAAACTGGCCGACCCGCAACTGAGCGTGCGCAGCATCGGCTACATCGAACAGGGCGGCAGCACGTATCCCGGTGAATTCGACCTGACGCAAACCATGCCGGCGCAGCCGCGGCCGGACCCTTGTGCGAAATTCAACAAACCATAAAGCCGGGGAGGGATGGCGGTAAAAAAAGTTGCTGGCGCTAGGTATTAACCCGTATGCCGCATGGCTTTTTGCTCTCGATCAAGCGCGTATGATGCAAAACCAGGTTCGCCGCTGCCCCGCACCGGCTGGCCTGGTACCGGCCTGCGGGCCGTTTTTTGATTTCAAGAAGAGTGATATGACCATGCACGATACCCCGCACGACGTCTCCCAACTCACTTCCCAGCAGCGCATCAAGGCCATCGTAGGCGCGTCTTCCGGGAATCTGGTCGAGTGGTTCGACTTCTACATTTATTCTTTCTGCGCGCTGTATTTTTCGCACGCTTTCTTTCCTTCGGGAAATGCCACGACCCAGCTGTTGCAGACGGCCGGCATCTTTGCCGCCGGTTTCCTCATGCGTCCCGTGGGCGGCTGGCTGTTCGGCCGCATCGCCGACAAGTATGGCCGCCGCCAGTCGATGATGATTTCCGTGCTGATGATGTGCGGCGGTTCGCTGATGATCGCCGTCATGCCCACCTATGACACCATCGGCGCCTTCGCGCCGTTCCTGCTGCTGGTGGCGCGCCTGTTCCAGGGCCTGTCCGTGGGCGGCGAATATGGCACCAGCGCCACCTACATGAGCGAAGTGTCGGAATCGGGCAAGCGCGGCTTCTTTGCCTCGTTCCAGTACGTGACCCTGATCGGCGGCCAGCTGCTGGCGCTGCTGGTACTGGTGATTTTGCAGCAATTGCTGACGCTGGAAGAACTGCGCGCCTGGGGATGGCGCATCCCGTTCGTCTGCGGCGCGCTGGCGGCGCTGGTGTCGCTGAACCTGCGTAAATCGCTGACGGAAACGACCACCGCCAGCGAGCGCAAGGACAAGGACGCGGGCAGCCTGCGCGGCTTGCTCAAGCACAAGCGCGCCTTCATCACGGTGCTGGGCTTCACGGCCGGCGGCTCGCTGGTGTTCTACACCTTCACCACCTACATGCAGAAATACCTGGTCAACACGGCCGGCATGGATACCAAGACGGCCAGCGCCGTCATGACCTGCGCCCTGCTCGTCTACATGGTCTTGCAGCCCGTGTTCGGCGCCCTGTCCGACCGCATCGGCCGGCGCACCTCGATGCTGTTCTTCGGCGGCCTGGGCACCCTGTGCGTGCTGCCCATCATGCATGCGCTGAAAGACGTCAGCAGCCCGTACGCGGCCTTCGGCCTGATCATCGTGGCCCTGGCCGTGATCAGTTTTTACACCTCGATCAGCGGCTTGATCAAGGCGGAAATGTTCCCCGTCGAAGTGCGCGCGCTGGGCGTGGGCCTGTCGTACGCGCTGGCCAACGCCATTTTCGGCGGTTCGGCCGAATACGTGGCGCTGCAATTCAAGGCCTGGCACGTGGAAGAGTATTTCTATTGGTACGTGACCATCATGTGCCTGATTTCCTTCATCGTCGCCATCCGCATGCCGGACCCGAGCCGCTCGGGACTGCTGAAATAAAGTTGCCGTAAAATAGGGGCGGCACTGCGGTGCCGCTTTTTTTTCATCGCATTTTCCCCTGCCGATCAGGAGTTCTCATGCCGTATGTTATTCCCGCAGCCATCCAGCCCAGCGTCCCCGTCGCCGGTAGCGACGCCAGTTTTCCCGTCCACCGCATCTATTGCGTGGGCCGCAACTATGTCGACCACGCCAAGGAAATGGGCCACACGGGCCGCGAGGCGCCATTCTTCTTCATGAAACCGCACGACGCCGTGCTGCCCGTGCCGGCCGGCACGACGGGCGCATTGCCGTATCCCGCGCACACGCAGGATTTCCAGCACGAGATGGAGCTGGTGGTGGCCATCGGCAAGGGCGGCAGCGATATCGGCGTCGACGAAGCGCTGAATCACGTGTGGGGCTACGCCGTGGGCCTGGACATGACGCGCCGCGACTTGCAGGGCGAAGCGAAAAAGCTGGGCCGTCCATGGGATACGGGCAAGGCGTTCGAGCACTCGGCGCCCATCGGCCCCATCACGCCGGCGGCGCAGGCGGGCGATATTGCCCAGGCCGCCATCACCCTGCACGTGAATGGCGACGTGCGCCAAAGCAGCACGATCGGCATGCTGATCTGGAATGTGGTGGAAACCATCGCCGACCTGTCGAAATATTTCACCTTGCAGCCTGGCGACCTGATCTACACGGGCACGCCGGCCGGCGTGGCGGCCGTGCAGCGCGGCGACGCGCTGGTGGGCGCCATTACCGGCCTGGAAACCCTGCGCGTGAAAGTCGTGTAAAGCGGCCTGCCGCACGGCAGGGCAAGCCCGCCTGGCGCAGAATCGCCTTGCGGGCTTTTTTAATGTTGAATCAAGGAGATGCTCATGATGAACGACACGTATGCGGTGGCGCAACCCACGCGCGCCGAGATCGATGCCTTGACGGGCCCGGCCCTGCTGGAATTCGGCACGGGCTGGTGCGGCCACTGCCGCGCCACCCAGGCGCCGCTGGCCGCCGCCTTCGAGCGGCATGCCGAAGTGCCGCACCTGCGCGTGGAAGACGGCCCCGGCCGCGCCCTGGGGCGCTCGTTCAAGGTGAAATTGTGGCCGACCTTGATTTTCCTCAAGGATGGCCAGGAAGTGGCGCGCCTCGTGCGCCCGCTCGACAGCGCGGAGATCGCGCAGGCGTTCAAGATGATTAACCCAACGGCAAATTAACCCAATGTCAAATACTGGGGTCGGACCCTGAGGGTCCGACCCCGGCCTTTGCTGCTGGGTTTGCACGTCAAACTTTCTTGCCGCACCGCAGCACTGCGCGTATCATAAGCCGCTTACAGCAAGATCAACCGCATCCTTCGTGATGCAGGCGCGATCATCGCCGGCCGCTCCACCCGGAGGGGCCGCAGGCAAGGATTCACCACAAATGACCGATGCCGCGATGCCGACGCGCGGGTCTGGTACGGAATGCCTGGCGATACGCCGGGCCTGATACACGTCGCCCATCCCCTGACGCCTTTCCTGCCGTGCCCCGGGTAACCGGATGGCGCACGACCGTTGTTTCTCTGATCAGCACTGATCACGGCGCGATAGCGCGCGTTTGTTCACCGTTGCCTGCCGTTAACAACGGCGTGTTGCTGCGTGGAATTTGTTTGCGAATTTAATAGCAAATTCGCCGCAAATCCCACCGCGCACGGATATGATAGATGAACCGCGCGCCTAGACAACGTGCTGTGCTGCTGCCTGAAAAAACATCCAGAGAATGGCCTTTAGACACCCTCCCCAAGGAGCGCAGTAAATGAGCACCCCCCCCAAGAAAAATTCCCCCGGCACGGTGCTGTTCGCCAGCCTGATCGGCACCACCATCGAGTTCTTTGACTTTTATATCTACGCCACCGCCGCCGTGCTGGTGTTTCCGAAACTGTTCTTCCCCGCCGGCGACCCGTCGGCCGCCGTGCTGCAGTCGCTGGCCACGTTCGCCATCGCCTTCTTCGCCCGCCCCATCGGCTCGGCCGTGTTCGGCCACTTCGGCGACCGCATCGGCCGCAAGGCGACCCTGGTGGCGGCCCTGCTGACGATGGGCATTTCCACCGTCATCATCGGCTTGCTGCCGACGTATGCCGCCATCGGCACCCTGGCGCCGCTGCTGCTGGCGCTGTGCCGTTTCGGCCAGGGCCTGGGCCTGGGCGGCGAGTGGGGCGGCGCGGTGCTGCTGGCAACCGAGAACGCGCCACCGGGCAAGCGCGCCTGGTACGGCATGTTCCCGCAGTTGGGTGCGCCGATCGGCTTCTTCCTGTCGGGCGGCATTTTCCTGCTGCTGAGCGAAACCATGACCGATGAACAGTTCTTCAGCTATGGCTGGCGCATTCCCTTCCTGGCCAGCGCGCTGCTGGTCATCGTCGGCCTGTACGTGCGCCTGAAGATCACGGAAACGCCGGACTTCCAGAAAGTCATCGACAAGAACGAAGTGGTGAAACTGCCGGTGGCCACCGTGTTCCGCCAGCATGGCCGCATGCTGTTCCTGGGCACCATCATCGCCCTCGCCACCTTCGTGCTGTTCTACCTGATGACGGTGTTTGCATTGAGCTGGGGCACGACCAAGCTGGGCTTCACGCGCAAGGAATTCCTCATCGTGCAGCTGTTTGCCGTGCTGTTCTTCGCCCTGACGATTCCGTTTTCGGCCGTGTTGGCCGACCGCCGCGGCCGCCGCGCGACCATGATCTGGGTCTCCGTCGCCATCGCCATCTTCGGCCTGGTGCTCGCGCCCATGTTCGGTTCGGGCGTGACGTGGGAAGTGACGATCTTCATGGCCGTCGGCCTGGGCTTGATGGGCATGACCTACGGACCGCTGGGCACCATGCTGTCCGAGCTGTTCCCGCCCGAAGTGCGCTACACGGGCGCCTCGCTGACGTTCAACCTGGCGGGCATCCTGGGTGCCTCGCTGGCGCCCTACATCGCCACGTGGTTGGCCACGAATTACGGCTTGCAGTATGTCGGCTACTACCTGTCGCTGGCCGCCGTGCTGACCCTGGGCGCCCTGCTGATGGTGGGCAAGCCACGCACGGGCAAGGAAGCCTGGGAATAAACGCGCACGCCGCGTGAGCGCCGCGCCAGCCGCCAGCCGTCCAGCTGGCGGCTTTTTTTGCGCCCCTATTTCGCCGCCACGTGGCCGTAGCAGGCTTGCAGTCCCGCGTAGTCGTAGAACACGCTGCCGGGCGCGATGCGCGCGCCATCGCACGCCGCCTGGAATGGCGTTTCCTTTTCGTTGTACAGCAGGCGCACGATCAGCCGGCCTTCGGCGTTGCGGAATACATCCCATTGCATGTTGGCCGCCAGCGGCGACACTTGCGCGCCGCGCCAGGGATTGCTGGCGTAGCTGTAGGCCGTGGCGGCCGGCAACGGCGTTTGCGCCCCTGGCAAGCCCATGGCCGAGGCCAGCGGAATGAGCATTTCCGCATGCGTGAAGCGCAGCTTGGCCGCGTGGCGTACATCTCCCTTGGCCAGCGCATCGACTTCCTGGAAAAAATCCTCGCGCAAGGCCAGCGCGAAGCGCCAGGTCACGCCCTTGCTTTCCGCAGTGGCCGGCCCCTTCGCGTAAAAATCCTCGTGGTCGGCCACCGCGGCGTAGTAGCGCGCATCGGCTTCGGGCATGTAGCGGCTGAAATCGGCCGGCACTTCATGGCGCAGGCCGGCGGCGATCGCATACAGTTCATATAATTTCGTGGCGGCCGCATTCTGGCTGCGGATGACGGTCTTGCCGCTGCCCGTCAGGGTGCGCGTGAATGTGCCGTCGGCGCTGGTGAAGGTATGGCTGCCCGTGTCGGCGTAGCTGGCGCCGTGCTCGAAGCGGGCCAGGAAGGCGGGCGCAAACAGGCGTTCGAGCACGTGGCGCGCATGCGCGGCCGCCGCCGGTTGCCGGGCGGGGGCATCCATCAGCGCGTGCAGTCCCTTGGTGCGCAGGTAGCGCTGGTAAGCCTGGCTGGCGCCGTAGGTGGCGTAATACGGGTTGGCCGCATCGGTGACCAGGTCCGTCTGCGGCGCCAGCTTGTGCGCGTACAGCAGGAAGCGGTTGACGCCATCGGGCTGTGCCACGGGCGGACGTCCCTGCGGATACGGCGCGGGCGCCGGCGGCAGGTAGAGCAGCGGCGCCAGCGCCGGCGCGTGTTCCAGCAGCGATTGCGTGAAGAAGCGCGCACTGTCGCGCGCGCGGTCCACGCCCGAGTGGATGGCGACGATCTGGCGCGGCGCCGTGGCCGCGTCTTGCGCCACCTGCGCAAACAGCGTGGGCAGGCGCGCCAGCAGGCGCGCGGCCAGCTGCCGGTGCTCCTCGATGCCCGTCTGCGACAGGTTGCCGTAGCCGGGTGTCTCGATGCCCGCCACGCCATGGCCGAGCAAGGCATTCGCCCGCATCAGGGCCAGGATATCGGGGCCCAGTTCGCGCCCCAGGGACGTGAGCCCGTCCTGCGCGGCGGCCTGCTGCCACATCGCATACAGGGCCGCGTCGCCCTTCATGCCGGTGAGGCCGCGCGAGCCGTGGCGCGCCACCAGCTGCGTGTAAATCGGCTGGAAACCGGCCGGCGGCGCGGCATACGTGGCCGGGTCCTGCTGCGGCGCATACGGCGTCTTGGTCTGGTAATAGCCTTCGGCTGCCAGCGCGGGACTGGCGTACAGGGCGAAGGCCAGGGCCAGCGGCATGCTGGACAGGGGGAGCGATGGTGGCATGGTTTTTCCTGGCAGATAATTTCTCAAATGCAAGCCTAGCACCGAACAAAAAAAAGGCGGGCACGGCTGAATGCCGTACCCGCCCGTGCCGTCACCGCAAGGTGCCAGGAGTGTCAGGCTACCACTTCGGCGTGTACTTCAAGGTGAACTGCACGTTACGCGGATCGCCGTAGTAGTTGTTCGAACCGGTGGTGTTGTAGGACGGAATGATGTAGCGTTTGTCGAACAGGTTGTTGACGTTGAGCGACAGGGCCACTTGCGGCGTGGCTTGCCAGCCCAGGCGCGCATTCCAGATCGAGAAGCCGGCCACCTTGAAGGTGCGCTCGGTGTCGACCGTATGGCTTTGCAGGTTGGCGCCGGCGCCCACGCTGAACTTGTCCCACGCGCCTGGCAGGGTATAGCTGGACCAAAGGCGCAGCATGTGCTTCGGCGTCCAGGTGGAAAAGACCTCGCCCTTGTTGTCCGGATCGTCGAGGTAAGTCGTCGTCGTGTAGGCGTAGCCGGCCGACAGCTGCAGGCCGCGCGCCACTTCGCCCGACACTTCCGCTTCCAGGCCCTGGCTGCGCACCTTGCCCGAGGCGCGCGAGCAGTACCAGCCGTCGCAGGCGAAACCGGCGGCGTAGTCGGTCACGGCGCGGTCCTTGTGGTCATAGCGGAACACGGCCAGCGAGGTGTTGACCTTGCCGTCCAGCAGTTCGCCCTTGATGCCGCCCTCGTAGCTGCTGCCCGTGATGGGCTTGAGGGTGCGGCCGGCCACGTCGTGGTTCGTCTGCGGCTGGAACACGTCGGCATAGCTGCCGTAGGCCGACCATTGCGGCGTCAGTGCGTAGATCAGGCCCACCGACGGCGTGAACTTGGCCGTGGTGCGGGTGGCGTCGCGGTAGCCGTCCGGCGTGGCATACAGGAAGTCGTACCAGCTGAAGCGCCCGCCCAGCAGGGCTTTCAGATGGCTTGTCAGCTGGCCGTTCCAGGTGCCGTACAGGCCTTTTTGGCGCATGTCGTAGGTGCTGTAGCTGGTCACGCCCGTCGGGCGCGCGGCGATGGTGTCGAAATCCTGCCACGGGCGATTGTGCTTGATGTTGAAGATGTCCGCGCCCGTTTCCCACGCCCGCGCATAGCGGTCGTTCGACGTCATGCTGACATAGCTGGCGCCGACGACGACTTCCTGCGCGATGCCCAGGCCATCGAATTTGCCGCGCACGAAGGCGTCGATGCCGCGCTTGCGGTTGTCGAAATCGGTGGAAAAGTCCCCATAGCGCGCGCCGCTGCCGTCGGGATTGATCGCAAAGGCGGTGCGCTGGTGCGTCGAGCTGGTGCTTTCATTCATGCCCAGCGCCGAAGCTTTCAGGCTCCATTGCGTATTGAAGTGGTGTTCCAGGTCCAGGTAGACGGTGCTCTGTTCCACCAGGCTGCGGTTCCAGTCGGCACCCGTGAAGGTGGAGCGCGGCAGCGGCAGTTCGCTGCCGTCCGCATAGCGTGGCAGGCCGATGAAGGTGGGGCGGCCGTATGCTTTCACATGGCTGGCGGCCAGGCCGACGGTGGTGGCGGGCGCCAGGTCGTAGTCGAGCGCCGCATACAGGGTGCGGTTCTTGCTCCACACCTGGTCGATGAAGGAGTGGCTGTCGTCTTCATCGACGATGGCGCGTCCGCGCAGGGTGCCTTCCGCATTCAGCGGGCTGCTGATGTCGACCTGGGCGCCATAATGGTCCCAGGAGCCGGCGCGGCCCGTCAGCGTGATGGCACGCCCGGCCAGCGGGCGCTTGCGCACCAGGTTGACGGAGCCGCCGGGGCTGCCCGTGCCGACCAGCATGCCCGAGGCGCCGCGCAGCACTTCCAGGCGGTCGTAGATGACCATGTTTTCCTGGCCCCAGTTACCCAGCGCATAGGTGTTGCGGTCGATCGGCACGCCATCGTACTGCCACTGGTCGATCTGGAAGCCGCGCGCCGTGATGACCACGCCAGGCCCCACGCCATGCACGCCCACCACGCCGGTGACGTTGTTGACGGCTTCGCGCAAGTCCGTGATGCCCTGGTCGTCCAGGCGCTGGCGCGTCAGCACGCTGACCGATTGCGGGATGTCCTTCATCGCCTGCTCGCCCTTGCCGATGCTGATCTTGCGCGCCGTGTAGGAGCCGCTGCCTTCCGTGGTGGCGCCTTGTTCGGCCTCGCCGACGATGGTAATCGAGGGCATGGTGCGCTCGGCCGCCGATGCGGACGTGGCGGCGGCCGTGGGCACGGCTGCCGGCGCGGCCACCAGCACGTAGCCGGTGGATGTCTTGCCGATGGCGTAGCCGCTGCCGCGCAGCAGCGCGGCGAAGCCGTCGTCGATGGCATAGCTGCCCTGCAGGCCGGCGCTATGCAAGCCTTGCACCTTGGCGGCATCGATGACGATGGACACGCCCGCCTGCTGCGCATAGCGGTTCAAGGCGCCGGCCAGCGGGCCCGCGGGAATGCTGTAGCTGGCGGTGGCGGGCGCCGTCTGGGCGAGGGCCTGGGCATGCATGCCGGCGCCGGCCAGCAGCAGGGCGGCCAGGGCCAGCGGGCGCAGGCGCGTGTGCAGCGCGCGTGGGGAGGAAACGGTCAGGACTTGGACGGACATGGTGACAGCCTTTTTTGAATGATCTCAGCTGCCTTGACGCACGAGATGCGCAAAGTGGAACCGCGAATGCCAATTATTTTTATTTATTTTTTGCGAGGGAGTTGGCGGGCGCGTCCACCATCACCAGGTAGCGCGTCAGCATGCGGATGCGCAGCTGCGGGAAATTGTCGATCAACAGCTGCAGCGCCTTGTCCGTGTCGTCCAGCGGCAGCACGGCCGCCACGCGGATGCCGACGATCTGCGCGCCGTCGTAATGCAGCTGGCCGGGGCGGTGGCGCGCCAGTTCGTCGAGCACCTCGGCCAGCGGCTGGTCATCGACCACCAGCTGGTGCGCGCGCCATGCTTCCTGCACGCTGGCCGCATCGATGGCCGTCAATGGCCCCACGCCATCGCGCGTGATGCGCGTGCGCTGGCCCGCCTGCACGATGCTGGCAGGATGCTGCGGCACCTGCGCCGATACGGTCGATTCCAGCATGCTCAGCAGCGTGCTGGCGCCGTCCCTGCGCACCGTGAAGCGCGTGCCCAGCGCGCGGATCGCCGCCTGGCCGCTGTCGACGAAGAAGGGGCGCTGCGCATCCTTGGCCACGTCGACGAGGATCTCGCCGCGCACCAGTTCCACGTGCCGCTCGCCCGCGCTGAAATGCACGTTGACGGCGCTGTCGCTGCCCAGGGTCAGGCGGCTGCCGTCGGCCAGGGTGTGCGTGCGCCATTGTCCGGTGGGGCTGCGCAGGTCGGCCAGCAGATAGGCGGGCCGTTCGCTGGCGAGCATGGCGGTGCCCAGCACCAGCACGGCCACGACGCTGGCGGCGGCCAGCTGGCGCAGGCGCTGGCGCTTGGGGGCGATGGCGGCCAGCGCGGCGCGCGCGGGACGATGGTTGCCCGCGGCCGGTTCGCGCACGGCGTGCAATTGCCCCAGCAGGTTTTCCATGCTGGCCGCCGTCGTCGCATGCAGCGGGTCGGCTGCCTTCCACGCGGCATAGCCGGCGCGTGCCGTATCGCGTTCGGCCGGGTCGTCCGCACTCAGTTGCACGATCCAGTGCGCGGCCTGTTCGGCAATGGCGTCGGCGCGCGGGGCGGGCATGGCGCCGCGACTCATGCGGCCATGCCCGGACACGCGTGGCGGCAGGCCAGCAAGGCTTGCACCAGGTATTTCTGCACCATGCGCGTGGAAACGTTCAGTTGCGCGGCCACGGCCGCCTGCGGCAGCTCTTCCAGGTAGTGCAGCAAAAAGGCGTCGCGCGCCTTGGCGGACAAGCCGCCCAGCGCCGTGGCGATCTGTTCGAGCGCCTGCACGGCCATGATGACCTCGTCCGGCGAGGGCGCGCCGGGGAGGCTGTCGGCCAGCAATGCCAGTTCCGCCAGGTAGGTGCGTTCGAGCATCTGCCGGCGTGCGCGGTCGAGCAGCAAGCGCTTCGCCGTGGTGGACAGATAGGCGCGCGGTTCGCGCATGCCGAACAGGGCGTCGCGCGAGGTGATGATGCGCAGGAACGTGTCTTGCGCCACGTCGGCCGCGCCATGCGGACAGCTGAGCTTTTTGCGCAGCCAGCCCACCAGCCAGCCGTGATGATCGCTGTAGAGCGACTGCACTTGCTGCTGCAGGCTGGGCTGGATGGTGGACATGGGCGCTGAATAATATAAATGAGAATTATTCTCATTTTAAGCGCCAGCGGTGGCTTGCCACAATCCCCGATTGCATATGGCGGCGCCAGGTGTTGCGCGCAGGCCGCAATGCGCGCCGCCAGACATGAAAAAACCCGCCGCTGCGCAAGGCAGGGGCGGGCTTTTCGGTACGGCAAATTCTTGGTGGTGATAGGTGGACTTGAACCACCGACCCCAGCATTATGAATGCTGTGCTCTAACCAACTGAGCTATATCACCAAACAGACCGGTAAAACCGGATGCTGGTTAAACAGCAATGGCCCAGTTTGACTGCCGCTGGGCCATTGCCGATTGTTCTTTGGTGGTGATAGGTGGACTTGAACCACCGACCCCAGCATTATGAATGCTGTGCTCTAACCAACTGAGCTATATCACCCAACAGCCGAGCATTATCCGGTCTTCCGATTTCCTTGTCAATGCCGGCGCAAAAAAATGTGCGGATTTTTTGGCCTGGGCAGCGGGCATGGCAATTTTGGCAAGGGCCGGATTTGCGCCAGCTGGATCGCTGCCAGTCAATCGATGACGCGGCGCTGCGGCAGCGAGCGCAGCCCAAGTCGCGCCTGGCGCCTGGCCGGTTGTTGTGTGGCGACGCTCATGTCAGCAAAGGGACGATCTGCGCCAGCATGGCGGCAGCCGGATCGGGTCCCAGGCAATCGATGACGCTGCGTTCCGGCATCGAGCGCAACCAGGTGAGCTGGCGCTTGGCCAGCTGGCGCGTGGCGATGATGCCCGTTTCGCGCAAAGTGGCGCGGTCGATGCGCCCGTCGAGATATTCCCAGGCCTGGCGGTAGCCCACGCAGCGCATCGAGGGCAGGCCAGGATGCAGGTCGCCGCGGCGGCGCAGCTGCTCCACTTCATCGAGCAGGGCGTCGTTTTTCAGCATGAGGTCGAAGCGCGTGGCGATGCGCGCGTGCAGCACGGCGCGGTCCGACGGCTCCAGCGCGAACGATTGCAGCTGGAATGGCAGCACGGTCTTTTCGCGGCGGTCCAGCAGGGCCGACATGGGCTGGCCGGACAGCGCGATGATTTCCAGCGCGCGGCCGATGCGCTGCGCGTCCTGCGGCGCCAGGCGCGCGGCCGTGACCGGGTCTTGCTGCGCCAGGCGCGCATGCATGGCGGGCCAGCCGATGGCGGCCGCGTCCTCTTCCAGCTGGGCGCGCAAGGCAGGATCGGCGCCGGGCAAGTCGTCGAGGCCATCGGCCAGGCCCTTGAAGTACAACATGGTGCCGCCGACCAGCAGCGGCAGCTTGCCGCGCGCCGTGATCTCCGCCACCAAACGCAGGGTGTCGTTGCGAAACTGCGCCACCGAATACGCGTCCAGCGGGTCGATGATGTCGATCAGGTGATGCGGCACCTGTGCCAGCTCCGCTTGCGACGGCTTGGCCGTGCCGATATCCATGCCGCGATACACGAGGGCGGAATCGACGGAGATGATCTCGGACGGGATGGCTTGCGCGATGGCCAGCGCGCTGGCCGTCTTGCCGCTGGCCGTGGGGCCCATGATGGCGACGGCCAGGGGGAGGTGTGGGGTGTTTTTCATGATACTTTTTGATGTACTTGCGATGGGAACCCCAAGGCAAAGGCTGGGGTCAGACCCGGCGGGTCTGACCCCGGAATTTTATTGGCCGCGCAGGAACAGCTTGTCCAGCGCATTGATCTCCACCTGCACCCACGTGGGCCGGCCATGGTTGCACTGGTCGGCGCGTTCCGTGCTCTCCATCTGGCGCAGCAGGGCGTTCATTTCCTGCACCGACAGGATGCGGTTGGCGCGCACGGCCGTGTGGCAGGCGAGGGTGCCCAGCAATTCGTTCTGGCGCTCGATCAGCACGCGCGAGCCGCCGTATTCGCGCACGTCGCGCAGCACGTCGCGCGCCAGCGTTTGCGCGTCGGCGTTCTTCAGCAAAGTCGGCACGCTGCGCACGGCCAGGGTGGTGGGCGACAGGGCGGCGATATCGAAGCCCAGCGCCTTCAAGGTCTCCTGGTTTTCATTCGCCGTCGATACTTCGATGGCGTCCGCATAGAACGTCACGGGAATCAGGAGCGACTGCACCTGCATGTCCTGGCCGGAGACCTGCGCCTGCAGCGCGTTTTTCAGCTGCTCGTACAGGATGCGCTCGTGCGCGGCGTGCATGTCGACCAGCACCAGGCCCTTGGTGTTTTGCGCCAGGATGTAAATGCCGTGCAGCTGGGCCAGGGCAAAACCCAGCGGATATTCTTCGCGCGCCATCGCTTCGGGCGAGGCGATGTAGGGCTCCGCCTGCGTGATCGGCGAGGATGCGCCGCTGCCGCCGAACAGGGCGCCATACGCGGCGGTGTCCTGCGCCACGCCGGGCGCGTCGGCAAAGAAGGGGCGGTTTGCGCCGGGCGTCGCCGGTGCAAAGGTATTCGTGAATTGCGCGCCGAACGAGGTCTGCGTTTGTTCGCGGCGCCAGATGCCGGGGCCGCCGCCAGCCGCGCTGGCGACGCCGCCGCCCAGGGTGGAAGCGGCCGGCAGGG
>CAUSDR010000091.1:0-15674 GCA_963530105.1 uncultured Janthinobacterium sp. | reverse complement strand
GGGTAACTGTTGGCATGGGCAAAGTGCAGCTGCGGGAGTGTCATCGTGGGGCTGTGCCGGTAAATGCGATAGGCAATTGTAATGGCATGCCGGCAAGACGTATCAGAGGGAGCCCTCTAATTGCCGGTGCGCCACGGCCATGCCCGGCACGAACGATGCCAGCACGGCGCCCAGCTCGGCGTTTGAATCCACCACGCAAAAAGCGCCGTCGAACGCGTAATCGCGGTTCATGCGATTGCGCAAGACGATGCATTCCAGTCCGGCCGCGTTGGCTGCCCGCAAGCCGCGCGGCGAGTCTTCCACGGCCACGCAGTCGCTGGCCGCCAGTCCCAGGCGCTGCAAGCCCAGCTGGTAGCCGTCGGGCGCCGGCTTGCTTTCCGCATACATTTCGCGCGTCAAGACAAAGTCGAAGTGGCGCAGCAAGCCCGTGGCAGCGTGGCTGATGTCAAAGTGTTGCGCATACGCGCTGGTGACGACGCCCATGGCCACGTGCGGACGCAGCGCCGCCAGCACCGTCTCGATGCCGGGCATGGCCAGCTGGCGCGCCTGGGCCAGGCGCCGGGCAAACAGCGCGGTGCGCTCGGCGCGCAGGCGGTCGACGAGGGCGATATCGTGCCCCTGCCCCAGCAGCAAATGCCAGGCGCCATAGTTATTGTCCAAAAACCAGTCAAAGAATTGCTTCGGCGTCAGGTCTATGCCGTACGGCAAGAGCAAGTCGCGGTTGCTTTCGTAAAACAGCTGCTCGGTGTTGACCAGCACGCCATCGTTGTCCCACAGCACACCCTGGATGGTTTTCATCGATTGCTCTAATTCAAACTTACTTGAAGAAAATATCGTAGGACAGCTTCACGATCAGCAGCACCAGCAGCACGAGGAACAGGATGCGCACGAAGGCGGCGCCGCGGCGCACGGCGATCCAGGTCCCCGTCAGGGCGCCCAGGATATTGCACACGGCCATCGGGGCGGCCACGGCATACACCACGTGGCCGGCGGGAATGAAGAAGGCCAGCGCGGCGATGTTGGTGGCGATATTCACCAGTTTCGAGCAGGCCGAGGCGAGGATGAAATCAAAGCCGAAGACGCGGATGAAGAGGAAAATCAGGAAGCTGCCCGTGCCCGGCCCGAACAGGCCGTCATAGAAGCCGATGGCGCCGCCGATGACGATGGCGAGTAGCCGCTCGCGCGGGCCGATGGGGCGCGACTCGCGCATGCTGCCAAAATCCTTCTTGATGAAGGTGTAGACGGCCATGATGATGATCAACACCAGCACCATCGGCCGCACCACCTGCTGCGGCACGTAGGAGACGGCGGCGGCGCCGATGAAGGACATGACGAAGGCGCTGGCCACGGCCGGCAGCACCAGCAGCCACGGAATGTGCACCTTGCCGACGAAAGAGCGGGCGGCAAACGTGGTGCCGCAGGCGGAAGCGAATTTATTCGTGCCCAGCAAGGAGGTCGACGCCATGTTGGGCATCAGGTTGAACAGGGCCGGCAGCTGGATCAGCCCGCCCCCGCCCACGGCGGCATCGATCAGGCCGGCAAAGAAGGCAAATAAACACAGCAGCGAGATGGTCAGCATGATAGGCAGCGGGGAATGGGCGACAGGGGCAGTATAGGCGCCGTGGATTTTTCTGGATGCAACTTCAAATTGCGGAAAACGCAATCTGGCGTAACGCTTGACGGAATGCGCCCCATGCGCTCTACTGGCCTCTTTTACAGGGAGCGCGCAATGTCGATGAAACTGATGTGGGAAATCCGCGCCTTCTGCACCGTCGTGGAAAAGCGCAGCTTCATCCATGCGGCGCGCATGCTGGGCCGTTCGCCATCGGCCGTCACGCGCGCCATCCAGTTCCTCGAAGACGCCATCGGTGCCGAGCTGATCCTGCGCACGCAAAAGCAGTTCACGCTGACGACGGCCGGCGAAACGTATTACGCTTCGGCCAAGCACTTGCTGGAAACGCAGGCCGAGGCGGAAGACCAGCTGGCGGAACTGAGCAATTCGCCGCAAGGCTGGGTGCGCCTGTCGGCGCCGGAAATCCTGTCGCTGGGGTTCTTGCCGAAAGTGGTGGCGCAATTTTCGCGCGACTACCCGAATGTGTCGGTGGACATCCATTTCTCGGACAAATCGATCGACCCCATCCAGGAAAAGCTCGATTTCGCCATCCGCGGCGCCTTTCCCCAGTCCAGCGAACTGATCGGCTACCCCCTGTGGAATTACCGCCGCTACATGTACGCTTCGCCCGACTATATAGAACGCATGGGCGCGCCGGAGGAGCCCGAAGAGCTGGCCGGCCACGACATCATCATGCACTCGGCCCCGCGCATCCTGCGCGACTGGCATTTCGTCTCCAGTGAGCGCAACGTGCGCTACCAGGTGCAGCCGCGCTTCCGCTTCACCTCCGGCATCGCCACCTTCCAGGCCGCCCTGGAAGGCGCCGGCATCGTGCGCCTGGCCAGCTGGCTGGCGGAACCGGCCGTGGCCAGCGGCACCTTGCGCAGGGTTTGCACGGCATACCGCCTCACGTCGTCCAAAGAGCTGGACCCCAGCATCCATGCCGTGTACGGCACGTCGCGCATGGCCAAGGGGGCGCGCCTGTTCCTCGAATACGTGCGGCAGCGGGGGCTGCAGATACCGGATGAACGCGCGACTTAGCGGCTATTGCGCGACAATCGCATCGCTGTATACGGCAAAGTCGGCCCCATCGAAGACAAACCCTGCCACTTCGCGCATGCCCAGCCGTGCATGCGCGCGCAGCGAAGCGACATTGTCGCGCCGGATGAACAGCACCGCCTGCGCGCCTTGCCGCCGTTCGCGCAGGCTGGCATGCAGCAGCGCCAGCAAGCCCTGGCCCCGCTCCGATGCCGCAATGCAGGCCGGGCCGTACACGTAAGCGTCCTTGCCTCCCGCATACGCCGCCAGCATGGCCAGCACCACGGGCGCCCGGGCAGCGGCCGTTGCCGCGCTGAACAGCACGCCAACGACAGGTCCGCCTGCGACGCGCCGCGCCACGATGACGGGCGACGCGCCATTCGCCATGCCAGCCACCTTGTCGCGTGAAAACTCGCCCGTCAGGCTGCCGCCCTGCGACGGGGAATTGGCTTGCAGCAAGGCCGTGATGGCGTCGATGTCGGCGGCGTTGGCCGTGCTGACAAGGTAGGCGTGCTTAGGCTGGCGCAATCTGGACTCCTCTGGCGACGGTTCCGCAAGCGTAGCATGAATGCGCTAGCGCCCATGCCAATACCGTGGCCGGGCGGCCCGATACCGCGTCACCGCAATATCTTCGCCAAACGCCAGCAGCACCGCCCCCTCCACATCCGTGCGCAGCCGCGTGATGCCCATGGCGCCGTAGCGTTCGTACACCTGCGCCTTCGGATGTTTATACCGGTTCCTATGCCCCACCTGGAAAATCGCCAGGGACGGATGCACGGCGCTCAAAAATGGCTGGGTGGACGAGGTACCGCTGCCGTGATGCGGCGCCAGCAGCACGTCGGCCGCCAGTTCCCCCTGCGCGGAGCGCGCCAGCAGCTGCGCTTCCTGCGCCGCTTCGATATCGCCGGCCAGCAGGATCGAGTGCCTGCCTGCCGTGATTTTCACGCTGCAACTGCGGGCGTTCGGTTTCAGGGAAATGTCCAGGTGGCTGGCGGGCAGCGGGTGCAGCATGGCGAAGTGCACGCCTTCCCACGTCCAGCTCTGGCCCGCCACGCAGTGCAGATGCGGGCGCTGGCGTTCTTTTTGCGCTTCGACGGCCGGGTGGCCAGCGAACAGCGACGACGCCAGCCAGCCCGCCTGCACGTTCTCCAGCAGCGATACGGCGCCGCCCGCGTGATCGAGGTCGCTGTGGGAAATGATCACGCCGTCCAGCCTGGCGATGCCGCGCGCGCGCAGGTAGGGCACGATGACCCGGCTGGCGCCGTCGGAGTCCGCGCTGTAGGCGGGGCCCGTGTCGTACAGCAAGCGGTGGCCATGCGTTTCCACCAGCACGGCCATGCCCTGCCCCACATCGAAGGCCGTCACCCACAGCTGGCCCGGCGGCGGACTCGACGGCAAGGCCGTCAGCAGCGGCAGCCAGCCCAGCATGCCTGCCCAGCGCTGCGGCCATCCGCGTGGCGCCAGCAGCCATGCCGTGCCAAACAGTGCCCAGCAAAAACTCCACATGGGCGGAGCGGGCGCCGTCCACACGGCGAAGCGGCGCGCGCCCAGCCATTCCAGCACCAGCGCCAGCATCTGCACGAGGGCGTGCGCCAACAGCAGCAGCCCGTCGGACAAAGGCGCCGGCAGCAGGCTACCCGCCAGCGACAAGGGCGTGACAATCAGGCTGATGACGGGAATGGCCAGCGCATTGGCGATGGGACTGACCAGGGATACTTGCGAAAACAGCAGCATCGTCAGCGGCACCAGCCCCACCGTCACCACATATTGCGTATGCGCGCCCAGCGCCACGGCTGCGCGCAGACGGCGCCAGCGGCTGGCGCCCTGCGGCAGATGGGCCACGGTGCGGCCCGCGCCGGCATACAGCATGGTGGCGACAGCGCCGAACGACAGCCAGAAGCCGGGCCACAGCACGGCCCACGGATCGAGCACGACGACAACGCCCAGCGCCAGGCACAGGATATGCGCGATGCTGGTGATGCGTCCCAGCCACAAGGCCAGCGCCACCACCAGCAACATATACAAGGTGCGCTGCGCAGGCACGCCAAAGCCGGCCAGCAGCACGTACAGGAAGGCGGCCAAGGCACCGGCCACTGCCGCCACCTTTTGCGCGGGCAGGCGCAAGGGCAATTGCCAGCCGGTAAAAAACGAGCGCCGCCACAGCGCGCCCGCGCCCAGGGCGAACAGCCCCGCGATCATGGTGATGTGCAGGCCGGAAATGGAAATCAGGTGGCTGACACCCGTGCGGTTGAATACTTGCCAGTCCGACTGGGCAATGGCGCGCTGGTCGCCCACCACCAGCGCCACGATCACGCCCGCATAGGGCCTGCCTTCCAGGCTGCGCAGTATGCGTGCGCGCAACGCTGCCCGGCTCGCTTCCACCACGTTGCCGAAGCCAGGCACGAACGGGGCAAGGCGCGCGTTCGGCGTATCGGCGCGCGGCTGCGGCCGCACATAACCGGTGGCGCGCACGCCCTGCTCCAGCAGCCACGCCTCGTAATCAAAACCCATGGGGTTCGCGTTGCCGTGCGGACGCTGCAAGCGCACCGTCAGGCGCCAGCGCTCGCCCGGCTGCACGTCGCCCACGGCGTTCGTCACGTCATCGCGAAAGCCCGCGTACCAGGACAGGGCCACCAGGGGCGGCACCGTCGCGCCAACGGCATTGTCCACGGCAAAGTTGAAGCGCACGCCCTGCTCGAAGCGGTAGGGCAAGCTGGCAACCGTGCCGGTGACAACGATATCGCGCCCCTCGTCAGCCGGCGCCAGCTGCGGCGCCAGCGCGGCCTGGGCCAGCCAGGCAGCCCAGAAAAAGCCCAGCCCCACGCCAGCAGCAAGCGCAACAGCGCAGCGCCAGTATGCATGGCGGCGCAGCAGCATGGCCGCAGCCATCGCTGTCCCGGCAACAGCCAGCAGCGCCGTGCCCGCATGCGGCGGCAGACCGGCCTGCGTCTGCAGCCAGGCGGCGCCCGCGGCAAAACCGAGGATCAGGGTGCGCATGGGAGCGTGCTGTCGCCAGGTGCGAAGATAGGTATCACACTATAGAGCCAGGGATGGAGGTCAGGCTGCTTTCCTGCCCTGCATCTGATCCAGCGCAACAAAGGCTGGGCAGGCGATTGAAATGTCAGCGCCCGGCGCCCTGGCCATCCTTGGCGTATTGCATGCCAGGCGCATCGTCCGGGCGCCTGGCAAAGCCATTTTTCAGATAGAAGCCGGCTTTTCCCTTCGCGCAAAAGAGCTGGATGTCATTGATCCCCGATGAATGGCACTGCTCAACAAGCAGCGTCAGTAGCTGTTCTCTGAGGCGGCGCTGCTGGTATTCGGGATCCACGATCATTTCTGTAATGAATGCATGTAGTTTCCCATCTGAAATTGCACGCGCAAACCCCACCAGCCTGTCACCATCATAGGCCGACACCGACGCCCACGAACCGCGTAGCGCGTCGGCGTAAAACCCCACATCGCGTTCAATCGGCCCCCAATTCGTCGTGTCGTAAAGGTTCTTGAACGATAGGGCGGCAGGTGCTTCCAAAGAGAAAATAATTTTCATATGGCAAGATTCGACGGGTGGAAGAAAAGTCCCATTTTGAACGTTCCTTGCCGCAAGGGGAAATATACTTGCCGCATGATCGATGTAGACGCGTCGCGCGGCGCCGGCATGGAAGCGGCAGCGGCAGCGTTTATGCCGCGCGTTCACGGCAGGCGTGGCGCCGCTGCAAGCCGGTGACGGCATGATCGCCACAGGCTGCGGCCTGCACCAGGTGCGCGCGCGCCGCATGAAGGTCCAGCAGCCACGACCGGCCACCACCGCCAGCCGCCATCGACGGTATAATCGGCCTCGCTTACTTCAACACCCAGGCACGACATGACTTCCTCCGCACTTCCTCCCGACGCTTCCACCGACCTCGCCGACAGTATCGAAGGCAATAACGACGCCACCCTGGTCGCGGAACTGGGCGAACTGGCCGAGCATGTCCGCCTCGTGAAAATGGAAGGCCGCGTCTTCGTGCGCTTTTCCGGCGAGATCAAGGCGGGCGGCTTGCGCGTGCCGTATGCGCTGGTGCCCGCGCAGGGCGTGCTGGCGCGGCCGGCCAAGTGGCGCAAGATGGACCGCGAGACGAAACTGGCGCTGGTGCGCGAACGGGCCAGCGCGGCCGTCTTCGACGAACTGCGCCAGCACGTGATGGATTTCGTCGCCGATATCGCGGGCCAGTGCGAGGATGTCGAAGCGGACCCGATGCTGTTCCTGCACACGCTGGGCGACATGCAGACGTCCGAGCCGGCCGGCATGGTGTTCGACCGCATCCGCCAGCGCTTCAACCACGCCATCGAGCGCCAGCAGGAAGAGCAGCACGCGGCGCGCACGCGCCAGAGCATCAACCTGGCCGAATATCCCGCCTCGTTCGAAATGGCGCGCCGCCTGCCGCGCCGCTTCATCGCCCTGCTGGGTCCCACCAATTCCGGCAAGACGCACCGCGCCATGGAAGCGCTGGTCAAGGCGAAAAGCGGCATCTACCTGGCGCCATTGCGCCTGCTGGCCCTGGAAAACTACGAGCGCCTGCAGGAAGCCGCGCCGCATGGCAAGCCGCTGGCCGTCAGCCTGATCACGGGCGAAGAGCGCCGCGTCGTCGACGGCGCCACGCACATTGCCAGCACGGTGGAAATGCTGGACACGAAAACCGTCGTCGAGGTGGCCGTGATCGACGAGATCCAGATGCTGGCCGACCCGGAGCGCGGCGCCGCCTGGACGGCGGCCGTGTGCGGCGCGCCGGCCCATACGGTGTACCTGGTGGGCGCGCCGGAAGCGCGGCGCGCCATCGAGGCGCTGGCCGAACGCCTGGACTGCCCGCTGGAAGTGCATGTATTGAAGCGCATGGCGCCCCTGTCGATGGAAGCGACGGCCGTGCGCAAGGTGCGCAACCTGCGCCGCGGCGACGCCGTCATCGCCTTTTCGCGCCGCGAAGTGCTGATGTGGCGCGACATGATCACGGAAACCGGCCTGTCCGTGGCCACCGTCTACGGCAACCTGTCGCCCGAAGTGCGGCGCGCGCAGGCGCAGCGCTTCCGCGACGGCACGGCCGATATCGTCGTCGGCACGGATGCGCTGGCGATGGGCCTGAACATGCCGATCGCGCGCATCGTCATGACCACCAGCGTCAAATACAATGGCCGCGAAGAGGAAGAGATTTCCGCCGCGCTGGCGCGCCAGATCGCCGGGCGCGCGGGCCGCTACGGCGTGCATGAAGAGGGGCTGGTGGCCGGCTACGACAATGAGACGCATGAAGTCATGCGCGCGCTGCTGAAGGAAAAGCTGCATCCGCTGAACACCAGCGGCTTTGCCGTGGCGCCCTCGCTGGAGCACCTGCACCGCATTTCCGCCGTCACGGGCGAGCTGTCGCTGAGCAAACTGCTGCGCCGCTTCATCCACAATATCGACGTGCCGGACGGCTTCTTCTTCCCGCGCATCACGGAAGACCAGAAGGAGCGCGCCATCTGGCTCGACACCCTGCCCCTGTCCGTGGCCGACAAGTTCACCCTGTCGCTGGTGCCCATTTCCAGCAAGGTGCCGTCCTTGCAGACGGCGTGGGAACACTGGGCGAAGAATCTCTCGCAGGGCAAGACGTCTACCTTGCGCCAGCACGCGTATGGCGGCGGCACGCAAAATTTGCAGCAGGTGGAAGACACTTGCCGCTACTATTCGGCGTATGCGTGGCTCAGCTACCGCCTGCCCGAATTCTTCCCCGATATCGCCGTGGCACAAAACCTGTCGCGCGATGCGTCGGAACGCGTCGATTCGATTTTACGCGCGCACAATGCGGCTTCGCGCGGACGCTCGAAGAAATTCAAGCACGCTTAGCGCAATTCCCAGAACCACACCTCGGCGCAGGTCCAGTAGCATTCGGAGCCGCACACCTTCACGCCAGTGGACGGCAGCAGGATGTCGATATGCCCGCCCGCGCCGCCCAGGTAGCCGGGAATGCGGAAAAAGGCGACGATGCCCTTGCGCTGGCCGATGCCGCCGATGGCCGCATCGCGGCCGAATTTCTCGGGCGCGCCAAACAGCGACGGGCTGGCCAGCATGTGCGCCAGCTTGGCCTGTCCCGGCTCGATCAGCGCGCCCTTGAATGGTCCCTTGCGGATCGCCATGCGGCCTTTCAGCTTGATGCCGGCCTTGATCAGGGCCAGGCTGACGCGGATGGCGCAGGTATTGGCGAAGCTGTCCTTGCCGATCAAATCCTCCCAGCCGATTTCGCCGAACAGGGCCGCCGTGTCGACGGCGGCCACGCTCGCGTAGTTTTCGCGCAGCTTGATGAATGCAGGTTTCACGTCAGCCTCCCTTGATTGGTGGGGTGGTGCAGGGAAAACGCCGCGCCAGGATGGCGACGATGAGGGCGGAAGCATCGCCCTGGCGCGCTCGCGCCGGCAGTTTTTTGAGTTCGGCAACGACGTGGGCATCGATTTCCACCGTTTTCACGCGGCCCGTGTCGCACCATTGCCTGCCCTGCGCAGCGTCGGCCACGCCGGCCAGATAGCCTTGCGCGTAGCGCTGGACGGGCAAAAAAAGAGCATCGGCCGTCTCGCCCCCGGGCGGGCCTTCCTGGTAAGCGGCGATCAGCCGGTCGGCGCTCAGGCGCGGCGCCGGCGGATAAGCGGCGCCCTGCCCGCGCGCGCTAGGCATGCACAGGCACAGCGCGACGAGCAGCAAGGGGACATGCATGGCCAGCCCTGGTCAGTGGGGAACGTCTGGCCGATTGTAGGAGGATGGGCCAGGGCCGCACTGAGCGAGGTCAAGCACAGGTCGGGAAGGTCTGATTGGCGCGTCAGAAGGCGCGCGTCATCCGGCGGCATTGCTGGCGCTACGGCTGTCGTCGGCTTGCGGCCTTGGGCCTGACCCGGCCTGCACGTGCGAGGCCGGTGAACGTTACGGCTTGCCCGGCGCCGCGTAATGCAGCTTGAGCACCAGGCCATTGTGGTCGTCGGCCAGGTAGATATCGCCATCCTGGCCCTGCTTGACGTCGACGGGGGCGCCGCGGCCCTGCTTGCCCTTGCGCTCCCAGTTGCCGATCAACTCGACGGACTTGCCCAGCGGCGCCCCGGCCTGGTCGAGCAGCAGCGCCACCAGGCGGTGACCGTTGGCGCGGTAGCCGTGGTAGCCGATGATCAGGCTATTCTTGTACAGTGCAGGGAAGCGGCTGGCCGTGTAGAAGGTCATGCCCAGCGGTGCCGCGTGGCCTGGCAGCAGACGCCGCGGCGCCGCGTACCTGGCGGCGCAACTGGTTTTCGGGTATTCCGGGCTGGCGACATTGTCGTCGTAGCAGTAGGGCCAGCCGTAGTGCTGGTCGGCCTTGATCAGGTTGAGTTCTTCGTGCGGCAGGTTTTCATCGCTTTTCAGCTGCGGCATGGCCGCCTGGATGGCGTCGCGCGCGTTTTCCGCCTGCCACAGCTCGCCCGTCGACGGGTGAAAGGCCAGCGCCATCGAATTGCGCAAGCCGCGCGCGTGCGTGCGCCAGCCCGTCACCGTGCCGGCCGGCCAGGCCATCTTGTATTCGCGGATGGCGCCCAGCGCTTCCGGGCCTTCCGCCGAGGCGCACGGTGTGGAGGGATCGGGCGCCTTGCCATCGTTTTCGCAATGGTCGGTGCTGGAGCCCACGTTCACGTACAGGTCGCCCTTGGGGCTGAAGCGCATGGTGGTCAGCAGGTGCAGCCCCAGTCCCGGCAGGCGCGGCGTCTTGGCCGTGCCGCCGATGATGTCGGTGATGGCGCGGGCCGGATCGCGCAAGTCGAAGCGGAAGATGCGCCCCACCTCCCCCACGTAGACCATGCCGTCCGGGCCCTGCACGATGCCGTTCGGGCGATCGAGCTTGTCGAGCAGCAGCTTGCGTTCATAGCCGGCGCCGCTGGCCTGGCGCTGCAACAGCCATAGTTTGCCCTGCTTCGGCGTCCATCCCGCCATGTCCGTGACGAGGATGTCGCCATTCGTCAGCGGCAGCACGCCGCGCGGAAATTTCAGGCCGTCGGCCAGCACGGCCACGCAAAAGCCGGGCGGCGTGGCCACATCGAGACGGGGCATGCCGTCGCACAGGGCGCCCTGCGCCGCCATGGCGGGAGCAAACGCGCCGGACAGGCAGGCGGCCAGTGCGCCTGCGATCATCTTCTTGTTCATCGTGGTCTCATTCCATCAAGGGGAGTCGGGGCAGCACGGCGCGGGCATTGGCGCTGGTGGCAAGCGCCACCTGTGCAATATCAAGACCGCGCAGTTCGGCCAGCACGGCGCCGATGCGCGGCAATTCTTCGGGGCTGTTGCGCCCAGGGTGGATCCAGGCCGGGGAAATATCGGGTGCATCCGTCTCCAGCACGATGGACGCCAGCGGCAAGTCCGTGGCCATGCGGCGTATCTGCAAGGCGCGCGTAAACGTCATGGCGCCGCCGAAGCCCAGCTTGAAACCGAGGTCGATATAGCCCTGCGCCTGCTGGAAGCTGCCGTTGAACGCATGCGCAATGCCGCCGTTCGGGCGGATCTGGCGCGCGTGCTTGAGGACGATGTCCTGCGAGCGGCGCACGTGGGTAAGCACGGGGAGGTCGAAGTCGCGGGCGATTTTCAGCTGCTCGCGCAGGAAGTGCTCCTGCCTGGCGCGCATGGCCGGTTCGCACAGCATGGGAATGAAGAAATCGAGACCGATCTCGCCGATGGCGACAAAACGCGGGTCGCTCATGGCCAGTTCGACGGCGGCGCGCAGCGCCAGTAAATCGTCTTCGGTGGCATGCGGCACGTAGATCGGGTGGATGCCCAGCGCGTAGCCGGCGTTGGGCGCCGCTGCCGCCAGCTCGCGCACGATGGCGAAATTGGCCCGTTCGACGGCGGGGATGACGATCATCGCCACGCCCTGCCCGGCCGCCCGCGCCGCCACCTGCAGCGATTCGCCGGCGAATTCATGCGCGTCGAGGTGGCAATGCGTATCGGTCCACAGCATGGCGGCTCCTTGATCTTGCTCAGTATTGATAGGGCTGCAGCCCTTCATCCGTCAGGCGCAGCACGCGGTCGCAGCGCTTGGCCAGCTCGATATCGTGCGTGACGATGACGAAGGCCGTGCCCAGGGTGCGCGACAATTCCAGCATCAAATCGAAAATCTGTTCGGCCGTGGCGTGATCGAGGTTGCCCGTCGGTTCATCGGCCAGCACGCAGGCCGGCTGCGTGACGAGGGCGCGGGCAAGGGCCACGCGCTGGCGCTCGCCGCCCGACAATTCACCCGGCGTGTGCGTGACGCGCTTGGCCAGGTTGACGCGCGTGAGGATCTGCTGCGCCAGCTCGGTGGCGGGCGCGCGCTTCATGCGGCGTATCATCAGCGGCATGGCGACATTGTCCAGCGCGGAAAACTCGGGCAGCAGGTGGTGGAACTGGTAGACGAAGCCCAGCGAGGCATTGCGCAAGTCGCCGCGCGCCTTTTCGCTGAGGGTGGCGAAATCCTTGCCCAGCAGGCTGACCTTGCCGCTGGTGGGCGTATCGAGGCCGCCCAGCAGGTGCAGCAGGGTCGATTTGCCGGAGCCGGAAGCGCCGACGATGGCGACGCGCTCGCCGCGGTGGATATTGATGTCGATGCCGGCCAGCACCTGCACCTTGTAGCTGCCCTGCGTGAAGGTCTTGCCCAGGCCACGGCAGGAAAGCACGGCGGAATCAGCGGAAGCGCCGTTGGAAGCGGGTTTGTTCAGATCGGTCATGGTCATAGTCAGTGGGTTATTCATAGCGCAGGGCTTCCGCGGGTTTGACGCGGGCGGCCCACCAGCTTGGGTACAGGGTCGCCAAAAAGGCGAGGATCACGGCCAGCACGCCGATCTTGGTGACGTCGGGCCAGCGCAGGTCGGACGGCACGGTGCTGATGAAATAGATGTCCTTGGAGAGGAACTGCACGCCCAGCAGGTGCTCGATGAAGGGCACGATGACGTCGATGTTCATGGCCACCAGCACGCCGCCGCCCACGCCCAGGATGGTGCCCAGGATGCCCACCAGCGCGCCCTGGATCATGAAGATCTTCATGATGGAGCCGGGCGAGGCGCCCAGGGTGCGCAAAATCGCGATATCGGCCTGCTTGTCCGTCACCGTCATCACCAGGGTCGACACGAGGTTGAAGGCGGCCACGGCGATGATCAAGGTCAAAATGATGAACATCATGCGTTTTTCCGTCTGCACGGCGGCGAACCAGTTGGCGTTCAGCTTGGACCAGTCGCGCAGCCACAGGTCGCCCGGCATGGTTTTCTTCAGTTGCGCCGCCACTTGCGGCGCCTGGTTCATGTCGGCCAGGCGCAGGCGCAGGCCGGACGGGCCGTCGATGCGCAGCAGGCGCTGGCCGTCTTCGATATTGATGAAGGCCAAACCGGCGTCGAATTCATTGTGGCCCGCCTGGAAGATGCCGCTGACGGTGAAGCTGCGCATGCGCGGCAGCACGCCGGCCGGCGTGACCTGGCCCTGGGCCAGCATCAACGTGACTTTTTCGCCCAGGTTGACGCGCAGGGCGCGCGCCAGCTCGATGCCCAGCACGATATTGAAGGTGCCCGGCTGCAGCGCCTTGAAGCTGCCCATGCGCGTCTGGCCGGCGATATCGGACACGTTCGGCTCTTCCTCGGGCAGCACGCCGCGCACGATGGCCGGGCGCAGCGCGTCGTCGCGCAGCAGCATGCCCTGCGTTTCGACGAACGGCGCGGCGCCCTTCACGGCCGGATTCTTGAACGCCTGCGCCGCTTCGGCGCGCCAGTCCGGCATGCTGCCGCTGTTGTCGAACACTTCCACGTGGGCCAGCACGGACAGCATGCGGTCCGTCACTTCCTTCTGGAAGCCGTTCATCACGGACAGCACGACGATCAGGGCGGCCACGCCCAGGCCGATGCCGGCCATGGAAATGAGCGAGATGAAGGAGATAAAACTGTTACGGCCACTGCGCTTGCCGGCCCGCGTGTAGCGCAGGCCGACCAGCCATTCGAAGGGAATATTTTTTAACATGCTCATTAATTCATTAATTCTCAGGGGTCAGACCCGATGGGTCTGACCCCAGCAGTTTGTTGATCAGCCAATGACTCATACCGCAGCAAAAGGCTGGGGTCAGACCCGACGGGTCCGACCCCGGCCTACCAGCTAGCTATTATCAGCTAACCATTATCAGCCAGCTATTCATGCCGCAGCGCCCCGGCCGGCTTGCCCCTGGCGGCGCGCCAGCTCGGACATGATTGATTCTTGGGCAAGCGACGTGCCACCATGCCGCCCCAACAGCGAAGTGCCGGGGTGGGACCCAGCGGGTCCGACCCCAGGTTCTGATCCAGGGTTAACTTTGTTATTCATACCGCAGCGCCTCGGCCGGCTTGACCCGCGCGGCGCGCCAGCTCGGGTAGATGGTTGCCACCAGCGCCAGGCCAAAGGCGATCAGGCCGATCTGCGCCACGTCCAGCCAGTGCACGTCCGACGGCACGGCGCTGATCTGGTAGATTTCCTTGGAAATGAAGTGCAGGCCGAAGATGCCTTCGATGAAGGGCACGATGACGCCCACGTTCAGCGCCAGCAGCACGCCGCCGATCACGCCCAAAGCACTCCCCAGCAAGCCCACCAGCGCGCCCTGGATCATGAAGATCTTCATGATGGAAAACGGCGAGGCGCCCAGGGTGCGCAGGATGGCGATATCCGCCTGCTTGTCGGTGACGGACATCACCAGCGTCGAGACCAGGTTGAACGCGGCCACGGCGATGATCATGCTGAGGATGATGAACATCATGTTCTTCTGGCTTTGCACCAGCGCATACCAGCTGGCACTGGCGCGCGACCAGTCGCGCATCCACAGCTGGCCCGGCATCGACGCCTTCAGTTCGCGCGCCACCTGCGGCGCCTGGTTCATGTCGTGCAGGCGCAAGCGCAGGCCGGAAGGGCCGTCGAGCTGCAGCAGCTGTTCCGCGTCCTGCATGTTGACGAAGGCCAGGCTGCCATCGAGTTCATTGTGGCCCGCCTCGAAGATGCCGGCCACCTTGAGCGCGCGCATGCGCGGCATGACGATGCCGTTGGCCGGGTCGCCCGCCTTGGGCTCGCGCTCCAGCATCAGGGTGACGTTCTGCCCCACCTGCACGCCCAGCGCCTTGGCCAGGTCGATGCCCAGCACGATGTTGTAGGAGCCGGGCGTCAGCGCATCGAAGCTGCCCTGCTTCATCTGGCTCGCCACGCTGGAGACGGTGGCTTCCTGCTGCGGCAGCACGCCGCGCACGATGGACGGGCGCATGGTTTCGTCGTTGAGCAGCATGCCCTGGGTTTCCACGAACGGCGACACGGCTTTCACCTGCGGGTTGGCGTAGGCGGCGCGCTCCTGCGCCTGCCAGTTCGGCATCGAGCCGCTGGTGTCGAACACTTCGACGTGGGCCAGCACCGACATCAGGCGGTCCGTGACTTCCTTCTGGAAGCCGTTCATGACGGAGAGGACGACGATCAGCGCGGCCACGCCCAGGCCGATGCCGGCCACGGAAATGAGGGAGATGAAGGAAATGAAGCTATTGCGCCCGCTGCGCTTCCCGGCGCGCGTATAGCGCACGCCGATCTGCCACTCAAAAGGAAATTGTTTGATGATGCTCATGCGCTCCCGCGACAACGATGATATGCGAGCGCGCAGTGTGCCACATAATGGGCGTTTCATGCATCAAGTCTGCGTGAAACAGCGCACGCCTGCCCTATTTTGCCTCCTGCGCCAGGCCAAAGGCGGCCAGCAGCTGCCCCGCCAGCGCATATTGGCGCATCTGCGCCAGGGTCAGGCGGTGCAGCTGGTCGATGCGCCGCTGCTGTATCGTGAAATACGTGTCGCGCGTCTGGATGATCTGCTGCAGGTTGCGCCGCCCCGCCTCGTACTGGATGGTGCCGCCGCGCACGACGAAGGCCATCTTCCGTTCCTGCTCGTCGAGCAGGGCCAGGGTGCGCTGCGCGTTGGCGATGCGCGGCAGCATGCTGGCCAGGTCGGCGCGCGTGCCCTGCTCGGCGCGCGCCACGTCCGCATCGGCAGCCTGGGCG
>CAUSDR010000090.1:0-15737 GCA_963530105.1 uncultured Janthinobacterium sp. | reverse complement strand
TTTTCAGTCGGCACAATACCTACAGCTGGGTCAGTTTTCGGTCGGCGCCAACACGGCACCATCATGGGCCTGGACGGGAGCGATTCCGTGGTCGATGCCGACTGCCGCGCGCATGACCACGACAACCTGTTCCTGCCCGGCGGCGGCGCCATGGCCAGCACGGCCTGCGGCAACAGCACCATCACCATGGTGGCTCTCGGCCTGAAGGCGGCCGACGCCATCGTGCGCCAGATGCGGGGGGCTGCATGAAGCGCCATTTCTTCAAGGCACTGTGCCTGCTGGCCATCTGCCTGCCGGCCGGCGCGGCCGGTTTTTCTGCCGAGCTGGTGGAAAAGGGCCGCTACCTGGCCATCGCCGCGGACTGCATGGCGTGCCACACGGCGCACCGTGGCAAGCCGATGGCGGGCGGGCTGGCGATGGCTTCGCCCGTGGGCGACATCATGTCCACCAACATCACGCCATCGAAGCAGTTTGGCATCGGCAAGTATACGCAGCAGCAATTCAGCGATGCGCTGCGCAAGGGCATCCGCGCCGATGGCGCGCCCCTGTATCCGGCCATGCCCTACACGGCGTATGCCGTGATGAGCGACGCCGACATGCAGGCCCTGTATGCCTACTTCATGCAGGCGGTGCCCGCCGTCGAACAGGCCACGGCGCCCACGCGCCTGCCGTTCCCCATGAATATCCGTTCCTCGATGCATGCGTGGAATGCGCTGTTCCTCAACGAGCAGCCCCTGAAACCGGAGCCGTCACGCTCGCCGCAGTGGTTGCGCGGGCGCTACCTGGCCGAAGGGGCGGCCCACTGCAGCACCTGCCATACGCCGCGCGGCGTGCTGATGCAGGAGAAAGCCGACCTGTTCCTTGGCGGCGCGCAGGTGGGCGCCTGGCATGCGCCCAACATCACCTCGCACCCGACGGCCGGCATCGGCAGCTGGACGCAGGCGGAACTGGTGCAATACCTGCGCACGGGCCGCCTGGCCGGCAAGGCGCAGGCGGCGGGCAGCATGGCCGAGGCCATCAGCCTGAGCTTCAGCCGCATGAGCGACGCCGACCTGCAAGCCATCGCCGTCTACATCAAGGATGTGCCGGCCGTGGCGGACACGGGCCAGGCACCGCAGCCAGTCTCGCGCTTCAGGCAGGGCCAGCCCGGCAATGTCCTGGCCAGCCTGCGCGGCAACGGTTATGCGGCCGGCATGCAGGGGCCGCTGCAAGGCGCGCAGCTGTATTCCGCCAATTGCGCTTCCTGCCACGGCGCCAGCGCGCAAGGCACGCGCGACGGCTATTACCCCAGCCTGTTCCACAACTCGGCCACCGTCAACACCAGCAATCTGCTGGCGACCATCCTGCTGGGCGTGGACCGCAAGACGGCCGAAGGCCACGTCTTCATGCCGCCGTTCGGCGCGCAGGCCAATGCCGTCACCAGCCTGTCCGACGACGAGATCGCCGCGCTGGCCAACTACATCCAGGCCAGCCATGGCGCGGGTGCGCATGCGCCAGCCGTCAAGGCGGCCGATGTCGCGGTGATCCGCCAGGGCGGCCCGGCGTCGCCGCTGCTGCTCCTGGCGCGCCTGGGCATGGGGACGGGCATGCTGGCCGCCGCCGCCATCGTCTTCCTGGTCCTGCGGCGCCGCCGCCGGCGGGCGTTAGTCTTAAAAGAAAAACAACCATGAAAATTGCTAACTTCACTATCGGCACGCGGCTCGGCGCCGCCTTCGGCATCGTGCTGTGCATGCTGCTGGGCGTGGCCGCGCTGGGCATCAGCCGCATGGCCATGCTGCAGGGCGAGATCGAGTACATCACCCAGGCCGCCAATGTCGAGTCGAACGCGGCCACGGCGATGCGCTTCGGCGTGTCGAACCGCATGCTGGCGCTGCGCAATATCGTGCTGCTGCGCGAAGCGGCGCAGATCGATGCGGAAGCGGCCCTGTTCGACGAGCACGCGAAGCGCTACGACGCGGCGGAAAGCACGCTGCGCCAGGCCTTTGCCCGCTACGGCGTCACCGACGAAGAGACGCAGGCGCTGGCGCGGGTGCAGGCGGCCAGCGCCGCCGCCGTGCCCGTGATGCGCAAGGTCATCGCGCTGGGCCAGGCCAACGAGGAAGAGGCTGGCGTGCGCGTGCTGTTCGACGAACTCAAGCCGCTGCAGGTGCGCTGGAGCAAGGAACTGATGGAACTGGCCACCATCAAGACGCGCTTGAACGATGCCGCCACGCTGGCCTCGTCGCAGGCCTATGTGCGGGCGCGCAATCTGGCCGTGGCCCTGAGCGCGCTGGCCATCGCCTTCGGCATCGCCATCGCCGTGTTCATCACGCGCAGCGTCACCGTGCCCATCCACCGCGCCGTGGCCATCGCCCGGACCGTGGCGGCGGGCGACCTGACCAGCCATATCGTGGCCGACACGCGCGATGAAACGGGGCAGTTGCTGGCCGCGCTGGGCGCCATGAATGCCAGCCTGCAAGACATCGTGGGCCAGGTGCGCACGGGCACGGACGCCATGGCCACGGCCAGCGAGCAGATTGCCGCCGGCAACCTGGACCTGTCCTCGCGCACGGAGGAGCAGGCCAGTTCACTGGAAGAAACGGCCTCGTCGATGGAAGAATTGACGGGCACCGTGCAGCAGAACGCCGACAACGCGCGCCAGGCCAACAGCCTGGCGCAGTCGGCGTCCAGCGTGGCGGGACGTGGCGGCGTGGTCGTGGCGCAAGTGGTCGAGATGATGCAGGCGATCAACGCCTCGTCGAAAAAAATCGTCGACATCATCAGCGTCATCGACGGCATCGCCTTCCAGACGAACATTCTGGCCCTGAACGCGGCCGTCGAGGCGGCCAGGGCCGGCGAGCAGGGACGCGGCTTTGCCGTCGTCGCCGGCGAGGTGCGCAACCTGGCGCAGCGCTCCAGCGAAGCGGCGCGCGAAATCAAGGTGCTGATCGGCGACTCCGTCGGCAAGGTCGATGCGGGCGCGCGGCTGGTGGCGGAGGCGGGCGCCACCATGGACGAGGTGGTGGGCAGCGTGCGCCGCGTCAGCGACATCATCGCCGAAATCACGGCGGCCAGCCACGAGCAGACGCTGGGCATCGAGCAGATCAACCAGGCCATCATGCAGATGGACAGCGTGACGCAGCAAAACGCGGCCCTGGTGGAAGAGTCGGCGGCGGCCGCCGAATCGCTGCAGGACCAGGCGGGCCGGCTGGCCGGCGTGGTCAGCACCTTCGTGCTGCACCAGGCAGCGGCGCCGCAGCGCCCACAACCCTTACTACTCAAATAAAACAGGAGCACCTATGCACAAGAACCAGTTCAACCGCCGGCTCGTCCTCAAGGGCGCCGGCCTGCTGATGCTGTCCGGCGCGGCCGGGCCATTCCTGCTGTCGCGCCAGGCGAGGGCGGGGCTGCAGCCGGCCAGCAGCAATGCCGCGGGTTTCGTCACCGTCTCGCAAGCGCTGACGGGCCGCGCCGCGCTCGATCCCGCGCTGGCGCAGGGCCTGTACCGGGCCTTCCAGCTGCAGGTTGCCGATTTCGACGCCTCCCTGCTCAAGCTGCAGGCGGCGCTGGCGCAGGAGGCCGGCTTGCTGCAGGGCGACACCACGGCGTTTGCGGAAGCGCAAAAGGCCGAGCGCGCGCTGAGCCAGGCCATTTTGCAGGCCTGGTACCTGGGCGTCGTCGGCAAGGGCAAGAAAGCCGTCTGCGTGACCTTCACCGAGGCGCTGTCGAACCGGCTGGCGGCCCCCATCCTGGTGCCGCCCAGCTATTCGTATGGCCCCATCGGCACCTGGTCCGCCCAGCCTTAATTTTATTATCGTTCATCCAAGTCTACTCATGAAAAACAATCAATCCGCCGACGTCGTCGTCATCGGCGCCGGCATCTGCGGTTCCCTGCTGGCGCGCAAGCTGGCGCTGGCCGGCCAGTCCGTCCTGATGCTGGAATCGGGTCCCCGCGTGTCGCGCGGCGAGCTGGTCAACAGCTACCGCCATTCCGCCTTCAAGGCCGACTTCATGGCGCCGTATCCATTTTCGGAAATGGCCCCGCATCCCACGTTCACGCCGGAAGCCAACCATTACCTGGAGCAGAGCGGCCCGCACGCGTTCCAGGCGCAATACATCCGCATGCTGGGCGGCACCAGCTGGCACTGGGCGGCGCAGATGTGGCGCTTCCTGCCCAATGATTTCCGCACGCAGTCCGCGTATGGCGTGGGCAAGGACTGGCCCATCGGCTACGACGAGCTGGAAGCGTATTACTATGAAGCGGAAGTAATCACCGGCACGGGCGGTTCGCCCGACACGGGTTCGCCCCGCGCGCAGCCGTTTCCCATGGACCGGGTGCCGGCCTCGTGGTTCCAGCAGCGCATCACCGAGCGCCTGGCGCCCGCCTTCAAGGTCGAGGATGACTGCACGGCGCGCAACAGCCGCAGCTTCGACGGCCGTCCCGCCTGCTGCGGCAACAACAACTGCATGCCCGTGTGCCCCATCGACGCCCAGTACCACGGCGGCATCGCGGCCGCCAGCGCGGAGCAGGCCGGCGTGCAGGTGCTGACGCAAGCCGTGGTCTACCGTTTCGAGCACGATGCGCAAGGCCGCATCACGGCCGCGCATTACTACGACTGGAACAAGACCAGCCACAAGGTGACGGGCAAGACCTTCGTCATCGCCGCCAACGCCATCGAATCGGCCAAGCTGCTGCTGATGTCGACCAGCGCGCAATGCCCCGACGGCCTGGCCAACCGCAGCGGCCAGGTGGGGCGCAACCTGACGGACCATCCGGCCATCGGCGTCACCTTCGACATGGACGAGCCCGTCTGGGCGGGACGCGGTCCCGTCAGCCCCTGTTCCATCGGCCAGTTCCGCGATGGCGATTTCCGCAAGGAACACGCGCCGTTCCGCATAGATATTTCCAACGCCTCGCAAGTGGCGTCCGTCACCAAGGAGCTGATCCAGGAGGGCTACCACGGCGTCAAGCTCGAAGCGGGCATCCTGCACCGCGCCGCGCGCCGCGTCAGCATCAAGAACGCGCTGGAACAGTTGCCCGACCCGGAAAACCGCGTCACCCTGAGCGACAAGAAGGATGCGCTGGGCCTGCCCACGCCGCGCATGTTCTGGAATATCGACGAATACGTGATCAAGGGCACGGCCGCCACGCGCCAGCGCTACAACGACATCGCCGCGCAACTGGGCGCGACGAACATCAAGCACAGCAAGGAGGGCGCCTTCGGCAACCGCCAGCACATCACGGGCACCCTGTCGATGGGCAAGGATGCGGCCACCAGCGTGGTCGATTCCTATGGCCGCGCGCACGACCATGCCAACCTGTACATGGCCGGCACGGGCATCATGCCCACCGTGGGCACTTGCAACGTCACCCTGACGGCCGTTGCGCTGGCCCTGCGCACGGCCGACCAGATCATCGCGGAGGCGCGCCATGCATAAATTACTGCAGACATTCGCCTTTGGCCTGCTGCTGGCGGCCGGCGCGGCCAGCGCCCAGCCTTCCGCCGACCTCATCAAGCGGGGCCAGTACCTGGCCACGGCCGGCGACTGCATCGCCTGCCACACGCAGAAGGGCAAGGCGCCGTTTGCGGGCGGCCATGCCATCGCCAGCCCGCTGGGCACGATCTACGCCACCAACATCACGCCGTCGCCCACGGCCGGCATCGGCCGCTACACGCAGGCGCAGTTCAGCGACGCCGTGCGCCTGGGCATCCGCGCCGACGGCAGCCATCTGTACCCGGCCATGCCCTACACGGCATATGCCAAGCTCAGCGATGATGACCTGGGCGCGCTGTATGCCTACTTCATGCATGGCGTAAAGGCCGACGACACGCCATCGCCGGCAACGCAGCTGCCATTCCCCTTCAAGCTGCGCTTTTCCATGGCGGCCTGGAATGCGCTGTTCCTCGACAGCAAGCCATTCACGCCCGTGCCCGGCCAGTCCATCGAGTGGAACCGGGGCGCCTACCTGGTGCAGGGCCTGGCCCACTGCAGCACCTGCCATACGCCGCGCAACGTGCTGATGGCGGAAAAGGACGGCCAGTTCCTGCGCGGCAGTTCGCTGGGCACGTGGTACGCGCCCGACATCACGCCGGGCAACCGCGCCGGCATGGGCGGCTGGAGCCAGCAGCAGATCGTCGACTACCTGATGACGGGCCATGCGGGCAATGGCGCCACGGCGGGCGGCCCCATGCTCGAAGCGATCGAGAAGAGCTTCTCGCAGATGGAATTGCGCGACGTGCAGGCGATGGCCACCTACCTGCGCTCCTTGCCGGGCGGAACGCAGGGCGCTGCCGCTGCCGCCGCCGTGCCAGTCCTCTCCGGCAGCGACCTGGCGGAAATGGCGGGCAAGCTGCGTCCCGGCGAGCAGCTGTACCGCGATAACTGCGCCTCCTGCCACCAGAACAATGGCGACGGCATGCGCGGCTTGCCCGCCTTGCGCAACCATCCCGTGCTGCGCCATCCGAACGGGGACAACGTGGCCATGGCCATCCTGCAGGGCGTGTGGCCGGGAGACAGGCAGGGCATGCCCGGCTTTGCCGCCGAGCTGAGCGACGAGCAGATCGCCGCCATCAGCAACTACGTGGTGGAAGACTTCGGCCACGGCGCGGCGCGCATCGACGGGCAGCGCGTGCGTTCATTGCGGGCGGGCGGCGACGCGCCCTTGCTGCTGCCGCTGGCGCGCGGCGGCATGCTGCTGGGCGTCTTGCTGGTGCTGCTGCTGGCGTTTGCCTGGCGGCGCAAGAGAAAGAAGCCGGATCAGTAATGCTGCCACGCTGAGATGCGCGCGAAAGCCCTGCCAGTGCAGGGCTTTTTTATTGAGCGCGGCTACTGCCTGCGCCGCGCCATGCCGGGCGATGCCTGACCGCGCTCGGCGTCAGAAATCCACGGCGGCCGACAGCTGCACGGTGCGGGGCGCCGACTGCGAGATGGTGCCATACGAGGCCACGCCGGCCCAGTAGTGGCGGTCGAAGGCGTTCATCAGGCCGCCGCGCAGCGTCGTCGCCTTGCCGGCGATGGCCGTGCGGTAGCGCAGGCCCAGGTCCACCTTGGTCCACGACGGCACGGATTGCAGGTTCGCCTGGTCGACAAACTGCCTGCCCGTGTAGCTGACGGCGCCCGTGGCCGTCAGGCCGGGCCAGTACGGCAAATCCCATTCGCCGCCCAGGTTGGCCATGGCCGTGGGCACGCCGACGGGGCGCTTGCCCATGGTGGCGGCACTGTTGGTCTTCACCAGGCGGCCGTCGAGCAGGGTGATGCCGGCCAGCAGGCGCACGGCCTTGCTGGCGGCGCCCGACAGGTTCAGTTCCAGGCCCCGGTTGCGCTGCTCGCTGTCCATGCTGTACACCTTGCCGTACAGTGCGCCACTGGGTTTGCTGACCTGGAACACGGCCAGGGTCGCCAGCACCACGCCGAAATCGGCCTTGGCGCCCACTTCATACTGCTTGCTCTTGTAGGGCGCGAAGACCTGGCCCGCGTTGTCGGCGATGTTGGGCGCGATATCGCCCTTGCTCAGGCCCTCGATGTAGTTCGCATACAGCGACACGTGGCGCAGCGGCTTGACGACGATGCCGGCCAGCGGCGTCAGCGCGCCCTGCTTGTAGTGCGTGGTCAGCGCGCCGGTGGCGGCGCTGTAGTTCTTCGATTCGACCAGCTGGCGGCGCACGCCCAGGGTCAGCTGCACGCGCTGATCCAGCATGTCCAGGGTATCGGCCACGGCCAGGCTGGACAAGGTGGAGGCGGACAGTTTCGGCGCGCCGGCGGGGGCGGGAATGCCGGGGTCCGGCACGGCGACCGGGTGGTAGATGTTCGACGTGATGAGCTTGCCGGAATTGGCCACGCTGCCAAATTCATCTTGGTAGATATTGCCCATCACGACCAGCGCGTGCTGGACGCCGCCCGTGCGCAAGCGCGCGCGCACGCCCGTGTCGGCGCTGGCGCGGCGCACGCGGAATTTCCAGTTCATGGGCGTGACCGTCATGTCGCCCGCCGCGCTGGTGATGGTCGGCGTCTGGTCCGAATAGCGCGAGACGTCGGAGCGCGTGCCGCCCGCGTCGGCAAACAGCGTGACGTTGTCGTTCAGATCGTATTCGACCTTGCCCAGCGTGGCCAGGTCGTTGGACTTCCACCAGCCCCAGGACTGGGCGATGTTGCGGCGGCCATCGGGCGCTGCCGGCACGGGCAGGCGCGCGGCGACGAGGAAGGGGCGCGTGGGCGCGTCGATCCACTGGTATTGCTCGATCAGGTCGAGCGAGGCGCGCAGGCGCTGGCCCTGGTAGTCGAGGGCCACGGCCGCCACTTCCGCGCGCGAGCGCTGGTGGTCGAGCGGCGTCTTGCCCTGGCGGTGCAAGCCGTTGACGCGGATGCCGAAGCGCCGTTCCTCGCCGAAGCGGCGGCTGACGTCGATGGCCGCGCCCAGCTGCGCGCTGGAACCGTAATCGACGGTCAATCGCGTCAGGTCGCGCGGCAGCGAGCGTTTCGGCACGGCGTTGACGACGCCGCCCACGCCGCCATTGGGCGACATGCCGTACAGCAGGGCGGCCGGTCCCTTGAGCACTTCCACGCTTTGCAGGTACTCCGTGAACAGGTGGTAGTTGGGCGAGACGCCATACACGCCGTCGAACGCCACTTCGCTCAAATTGCCTTCGTTGAGGGGGAAGCCGCGGATGAAGAAGGAATCCGTGACGCCGCCGATCTGCCCCGTGAAGCGCGTGGACGGATCGCCGCCCAGCACCTCGGCCAGGGTCAGCGCCTGCTGGTCCAGCATGCGCTGGCTGGTGTAGCTGTTGACGCTGAACGGCGTGTCGAGCAAGTCCTTTTCGCCCAGCATGCCGGCGCGCGCGCTCTTGGCGATCTGCCCGCCGGCGTCGGCTTCCGCCTGTCCCGTGACGACGACGGTGGCCAGCGTGGCAGGCGCCTCGGCCGCGGCCTGGGCGATGGCCTGCGGCGTCACGCTGGCAATGAGCAGGCCGGCGAGGATCAGGCGGGTGGTGAGGAGAGGGTGGGCTGGGGCGGTATGTAGCGTAGTCATCAATGGTTACAGTGGGTGAGTGTGCAAGGTTGATAAATAGAAAACTGCACGCACTATAACCGAAATGAGAATCATTACGATCTAAAATTCGTCAAAAAATTGCGTCCGCATGTGGCGCGGCCGCCGCCGCATGCTGGCGCTCGAAAGACCCTAGCAGAGTGAAGATGAAGGGAACATGAAGGCGTCGCGCAAATAATACATTTATGAAATATATTTTTATACGTCTTCTCTCTGCCGGATTGGTAAATGATAATGCGGTTCATTCTCATTTGAGATGGCCGAACCGGGCCTGATGCAGGCGCATGTCCTGTCCGATCACCGTTCGGCAAGCTGGACCGGCTTGACCGGCCGCTGCCCCGTTGGCCCATCTTTTGCTATGGGCCCGTTTTTCCGGAGAATCTAGAAGATGCATTTGAATCATTGCGTGGCGTTGCCAGCCACCCCCATGGCACGCGCCATCCGCGCCGTGTTTATCGCCGTACCGCTGCTGTCGCCACTGGCCGTGCACGCCGCCGCTGCCGCAGCCGATGCCACCATGCCCACCATCACCATCACGGGCCAGGCCGAGCAGGGCTTGCAAGTGACGTCCTCGGCCTCGAACAAGTTCACCGCGCCCCTGGTCGACACGCCGCGCAGCGTGACCGTCATCCCGGCCGCCTTGCTCAAGGAAACCCAGGCCGCCAGCCTCAGCGATGCCTTGCGCACCGTGCCGGGCATCAGCTTCAAGGGCGGCGACGCGTTTGGCGCACCGGGCGGCGACCATCCCAGCATGCGCGGCTTCGATTCGAGCAGCTCGCTGTTCATCGACGGCATGCGCAGCGCCGGCGCGCAAAGCCGCGAAACCTTCGACATCGAGCAGCTCGAAGTGGTGAAGGGGCCCAGCTCCGTGTACACGGGCCGCGGTTCCGTCGGCGGCAGCATCAATATCATCAGCAAAACGGCCAAGGCCGACGACTTCACGAATGCGGGCGTGGGCGTGGGCAGCGATGGCTATCTGCGCGGCACGCTGGACGCGAACCGCCAGCTGGGCGGCAATGCGGCCGGCCGCCTGAACCTGATGTGGCACGAGGCGAACATGCCTGGCCGCAATGCCGTCGACTACAGCCGCTGGGGCATCGCACCGTCCGTCACCTTCGGCCTGGGCGGCCCCACGCAAGCCATCCTCAGCTACTACCACATGCAGTCGCACGACATGCCCGACTATGCCGTGCCCTACGCCCGTGCCGGCGGCCAGCCGCTGGACGTGCCGCGCAGCCGCTTCTTTGGCCTGACTGGCCGCGACTTCATCAAGAACACTGCCGACATCGTGCAGGGCGAAGTACGGCATGACCTGGGCGGCAACTGGAAGCTGCGCAACGTGACGCAAGTGGCGAAGACCAGCCTCGACTACATCGCCACCAACCCGCAATGGTCGGGCGGCAGCGGCGATATCCTGCTGCTGGAAGCGAAGAGCGGCATCTTCGACATGAAATCGTTCACCAACCAGACGGAACTGACGGGCAAGCTGTTGCTGGGCGGCATGCAGCACAGCGTGACGACGGGCCTGGAGCTGAGCCGCGAGAAGAGCAAGCGCGATAATTACTATGTGCTCGACAGCGCCGGCAACAACCTGCGCCCGGGTGCGTCCTGCAAGGTGGCCTATAACTGCACCTCGGCCAGCGGCTGGAATCCGGCCAATCCGTGGACGGGCTCATACACGCGCACGGAGCCTGCCTATCCCGTGCTCGACACGACCACCGACACGGCGTCGGCCTACGCCTTCGATACGCTGACCCTCGATGCGCAATGGCTGCTGAACGCCGGCGTGCGCTTCGACAGCTACCGCACCAAGGCGACGACGGACGCCAACGCGCTGGTCAAGGCGACCTCGCTGCAGAATGACGTGAATTTTGCCAACTACCAGCTGGGCATCGTCTACAAGCCCACCGCCAATGGCAGCGTGTATGCGTCGTGGGGCACCTCGTCGAACCCGGTGGGCGTCGACGGCGGGCAGGGCGGCGATGCCATCGGCGCCGCCACGGCCGACCTGTCGCCTGAGCGCAGCCGCAACATCGAGCTGGGCACCAAGTGGGAAGTGCTGGAGCAGCGCCTGTCGCTGTCGGCGGCCGTGTTCCAGGCAGCCAAGACGAATGCGCGCATTCCCGACGGCATGGGCCACACCGTCAACGCGGGCCGGCAAAACGTGGAGGGCGTGGAACTGGGCGTCGCCGGCAAGCTGTCGGCCGACTGGGAAATCTTCGCCGGCTATACCTACCTGGACAGCGAGGTCAAGGATGGCGGCCCCACGCAGCAGAATGTGGGCAAGCAATTCCCGCTGACGCCGCGCAACAGCGCCACCCTGTGGACCACCTACCGCGTCTTGCCGCAATTGAAAATCGGCGGCGGCGTGACTTCGGTCGACAAGATGTATGCGAACGCGGCCAATACGACGGGCGTGCCGGGCTACACGCGCTTCGACGCCATGGCCAGCTACACCGTCAGCAAGCACCTGGCCTTGCAGTTCAACCTGTACAACCTGACGGACAAGAAGTATTACGACAAGGCCTACGGCAACTATGCGTCCGTGGCCGCGGGCCGCTCGGCCGTCATCACCGCCAACTTCTCGTATTGATGCACGCCGGTCCGCCTCCCTGCCGGGAGCGCGGAGCAGGGCTGGCCAGGCGCTGCCAGCCCCGGCCGCTGGCCGCGGCGTTGACGCATCAGGCCGCCGTCTGCGTGGCCTGGTGCCACTCCCTGATCGCCTCCGTCAGCAGCCGCAAGGCGATGGGCGCATGGCGGTTGGCCGGGTAGTACAGGCAAAAACCCGGCATGGCCGGGCTCCATTCCTCCAGCACCTGCACCAGCCGGCCGGCGGCGATATGCTCGCTCGCGTGGTAGCTGGGCACCCAGGCAATGCCGATGCCGCCCAGCGCCGCCTCGATCATCAGGGTGGTATTGCCCAGCGTCATGGGGCCGGACACATCGATATTCACGTTTTTTTCCTGACGCTCCAGATTCCAGCGGTACAGCGTGCCGCTGGCGAAGCGGAAGCGGATGCAGTGGTGGCGGGCCAGTTCGTCCGGCGTCGCGGGCGTGCCGTGCGCGGCCAGGTAGGCGGGCGAGGCGACGGCGGCAAAGCGCATTTCCGGTCCGAAGCGCACGGCCACCATGTCGCGCGGCACGTCGTCGTGGACGCGGATGCCCGCATCGTAGCCGTCGGCCACGATGTCGACAAAGCGCGTGTCGACGACGAATTCGACGTGGATGTCGGGGTATTTCACCAGAAAGCCGGGCAGCACGTGGCGGATCAGCGGCTTGGCGCCTGCCTCGGCCGCGCTGATGCGGATGATGCCGGACGGGCGGTTGACGGCGGACGCCACCTCATCCATGGCTTCCGACAGGTCGGCCATGGCCGGCGCCACCCGGCGCAGCAATTTTTCCCCCGCCTCCGTCAAGGCCACCGAGCGCGTGGTGCGGTTGAACAGGCGCACGTTCAGGCGCGCTTCCAGGTTGCGCAAGGCATGGCTCAATGCCGATGGCGATACCCCCAGGCGCAGCGCGGCGGCGCGGAAACTGTTTTGTTCGGCAATCGCAATAAAAGCCGTCAATTCGGAGATACCAGCTTGCATAAGTGAATTTCCTTCATCAACTTGTACAGATTTTTCGGGATTGTTGAGAATAGTACAGGGACATATACTCAATTCCAAGCAGTCAGACTCCGCGAAAGGTATGGTTATGAGCAATCTACGGCAAGCTGCCAGCAGGCGCAGGCGGTGTATTTCCCTGGTTCTGAGCCTGCTTGCAGGCGGCGCATGGGCAAGCGCGCACGCTGCCACTGGCAGCGCGGATGGCCAGCAGATCATGCGCGCGGGCAGCCAGGCGTCCATGGCCGGTTCCGGCGACCACTTCACCGGACAGGTCAGCGTCGTCCCCCTGTTCCCTGCCGATGCCGCATTGCCCGCGGCCAGCGCGTATGTGACGTTCCAGCCCGGCGCCCATTCGGCGTGGCACAGCCATCCGAAAGGGCAGCGCCTGGTGGTCATTTCCGGCACGGGCCTGACGCAGGAATGGGGCAAGCCCGTGCAAACCATCGGCCCCGGCGACGTGGTCTGGTGCCCGCCCGGCGTCAAGCACTGGCATGGCGCGGCCCCCGGCGGCGCCATGACGCACCTGGCCGTCACCGGCGTGGCCGACGGCAGCAGCGTGCAATGGATGGAAAGGGTCAGCGATGCACAATACCGCGCGCACTAGGCGGCTGGCCGGCAGCCTGCTGGCGGGAGCACTGCTGTGCCTGCCGGGCGCCAGGCTGGCGCTGGCGCAAGCCAGCGCTCCTGCCGCGGCGGCGCAGGCGGCAACGGCGCTGTCGGCGCGCCAGCAAGCCATACCGCTGATCGCGGCGGCCATGGCGACCAGCAACATGCCGCGCCTGCAGGCGGCGCTGAACCAGGGGCTCGATGCGGGCCTGACGGTGAGCGAAGCGAAGGAAATCCTCGTGCACCTGTACGCCTACGTGGGCTTTCCCCGCAGCCTGAATGCGCTCAACGAACTGATGCAACTGCTCGCGCAGCGCCGCGCGCGCGGCATCGAAGATGCGCCCGGCCGCGAACCGGCCCAGCCTGCGCCCACGGGAAACGCGCTGCTTGCCCTGGGCGCGGCCAACCAGACCCGCGTGGCCGGCGCTCCCGTGCAGGGACCGTTGTTCGACTTCGCGCCCGTCATCAACCAGTTCTTGCAGGCGCATCTGTTTGGCGACATCTTCGTGCGCGACAACCTGAGCTGGCAAGACCGCGAACTGGCCACCGTGGCGGCCCTGGCCGTGACGCCCGGCGTGGAAGCCCAGCTGCGCTCACACATGCGCGCCAGCATGAATGTCGGCTTGACGGTGGCGCAATTGCGGCAAGTGATCGAGGTGCTGCACGCCGGCGGTGAAGGGGCGGCGGCCGCGCGTGCGCAGGCGGCGCTCGATTACCAGCTGGAGCGTGGCGGTAAATAAGGCTGGCAGGGGCACCGGCGGCCTGCCAGCGCCGCGCCACACCATTGAAAACGTGCTTTTACAAACAGGATTATTCTCATATGACAACAACCACGATCGTCAAGTCCATTCTTCTTGCGTCGGCCATGGCCGTCTCGATTAATCAAGCTCATGCGGAGGATTACAAGATGAATCCATTTACCCTGGTCTACCAGAATGCCATTACGGAAAATGTCGCCGGCAAGGTGAATATCCATCCGGTCAGCTACAAGCTGAACAATCTGGAGATTGCCGCCAACGTGTACACCCCGGCCAATTATGACCCGAAACGCAGCTACCCCGCCGTGGTGGTGGCACACCCGAATGGCGGCGTCAAGGAGCAGGTGGCCGGCCTGTATGCCCAGCGGCTTGCCGAGCTGGGCTACATCACCATCACGGCCGATGCGGCTTACCAGGGCGCCAGCGGCGGCCAGCCGCGCAATGTGGACAAGCCGGCCAACCGCGTCGAGGATATCCACGGCATGGCCGACTTCATCGGTCAGTACGCCGGCGTGGATCAAGCCCGGCTGGGCCTGCTGGGCATCTGCGGCGGGGGCGGCTATTCGCTGAAGGCGGCGCAGAGCGACAAGCGCTTCAAGGCGGTCGCGACCCTGAGCATGTTCAATTCGGGCCGCGTGCGCCGCAACGGCTTCATGGATTCCCAGCTCGACACGGTGCAGCAGCGATTGCAGCAGGCGTCCGATGCGCGCGCCCAGGAAGCGGCTGGCGGCAAGATCCTGTATGCCAACGACGTGCAGCTGAGCGACGAGCAGATCGCCAAGCTGCCGTTTGAAATGTACCGCCAGGGCTTTGAATACTATGGGAAAACCCATGCCCATCCGAACTCCAGCGCCCGTTTCACCGTCAGCAGCCTGCTCGACCTGATGCGCTTTGACGCCACCGACCAGATCAGCCTGATCAACAAGCCGCTGCTGATGATCGCCGGCAGCAAGGCCGACAGCCTGTACATGACGGAAGGCGCGTACGCCAAGGCGACGGGCACCAGCGACAAGGAGCTGTACAAGATCGAGGGCGCCACGCATATCGAAACCTACTGGGTGCCGCGCTACGTGGACGCGGCCGTGGCCAAGCTGGCCGGCTTCTACGCCCGCACGCTCAAGCAGTAGGCAGCCAGCGGCCAGCAGCCCGCCGTGCCGTCAGCCGGCGGTCTGCCCCAGGCTGGCCAGCTTGCCCAGGGTGTCCTGCGCATTCATGGATTGCGCCAGTGTGACGGCGTTCATGCCGCGGCTGTCGACGGCGTCGATGCGGGCGCCGTGGCGCAGCAGCAATTCCAGGATGGCCAGGCGGTTGAACATGGCGGCCATCATCAGGGGCGTCTTGCCGTCGGGGCTGGCGCCTTCCACCCTGGCGCCGTGCTGCAGCAGCAGTTCGGCGATCTCCAGGTAGCCCTTGTAGGCGACGCCGGCCAGCGGCGTCTGGCCATGGTCGTTGGGCACGTTGGCGTCGGCGCCCGCCGCGAGCAGCAGGCGCGACGTTTCCAGGTGGCCATGGTAGCTGGCCAGCATGATCAGGCTGTCGCCTTTTTCATTGCGGAAGTTGACGGGCACGCCCTGGGCCACCATGGCGCCCAGCTGCTGCGTATCGCCTTCGCGCACGAGGGTGAACAGGCCCTGGATGAAGGCCAGCGTGTCGGCGTCCATCGTCGGCGGGAGTTTTTGGGCATCGGCGTTCATGGTGTGCTTTCCGCAAGAGTGGTCAAGGCGCCCAGCTTACACG
>CAUSDR010000089.1:0-15748 GCA_963530105.1 uncultured Janthinobacterium sp. | reverse complement strand
GACCTAATTTGACGCCATGACAACTGCAGACCAGCAAGGCCCCGCCGGGGAACTGACCCATTTCGATGCCACGGGCCAAGCCCATATGGTCGACGTGGGCAGCAAGGAAGATACGCGCCGCAGCGCCGTGGCCGCCGGCACCATCCGCATGCAGAGCGCCACCCTGGCCCTGATCATGTCGGGCAACGCAAAAAAGGGCGACGTGCTGGGCATCGCCCGCATCGCCGCCATCATGGGCGCCAAGCGCACCAGCGACCTGATTCCCCTGTGCCACCCGCTGGCGCTCACGCGCGTGACGGTCGACTTTGACATCGACGCGGCAGCCAACAGCGTGCACTGCCGCGCCCAGGTCGATACCACGGGCAAGACGGGCGTGGAAATGGAAGCGCTCACCTCGGTGCAGATCGGTTTATTGACCATTTACGACATGTGCAAGGCCGTCGACCGCGGCATGGTCATGACGAATGTGCGCGTGCTGGAAAAGCATGGCGGCAAGTCGGGCGACTGGCACGCCGAGGTGTGATCACGCCGCCTGGCGCGCCAGCTGGCCCTGGAAGCGGCGCAAGTCGCGCAACAGCCACAGGCCGCAGCCCAGGCACAGCACGATGATGGCCACGGACAGGGGCAGGTGAAATTGTTCCAGCCCTGCCAGCGCAAAGCCGGCATGGATCAGACAAGTGCCCACGCCCAGCGCGGCGCAGATTGCCGCATAGAGGGGCGCCCGTTGCGTGCCCAGCAGCACGTGCCGGTAGCCCGCCAGCACCACGGCGATGGCTGCCACATTAAACACCAGGAAACCCTGGATGCCGCCCGGCACATGAAACATTTCCCATTCACGCCAGTAAGCGGCATCGACCTGGTGCAGGATCAACAACAACATGGTCCAGAAGTAGCTGCGCGTCATAACATTTATATTCGTTAATATTGACGCAATTGTAAAGCGTGAACGCCCCGCTGGCATGCCGCGTAGATTTTTTTGCAAGGAATACCCATTTTATTGATGTAAATGCTTTTTCATCAAGAATTCATGCATACTGCGCTTCGCCCCCATCACGATGAGCATCGCATGACAAGCAACAAAACCGCCGCGGAAAGCAAGCTCCAGGACTTCGAGTTCGAGGCCATGAATCTGCAAGTGGGTGGCCGCATCCAGTTCATCACGCACCGCACCATCAAGCCCATCCAGCATTTCTCGACTGTCATCGGCTATGTGAAGGATGAGTACCTGATCGTCAAGATTCCCATGGAAAATGGCGCCGCCATCGTGCTCAACGAAGGCGACAAGCTGACCATCCGCGTGTTTTCCGGCGTCACAGTGTGTTCATTTGCCTGCAGCGTGCTGCGCATCTTTGGCCGTCCCCTGCATTATGTGCACCTGAGCTTTCCCGACGCCATCCAGGGCACCAGCCTGCGCACGGCCATGCGCGTGAAAGTGGAGATCCCCGCACAGCTGAGCTACCGCGACGTGGCGGCCGTGCCCGTATTCATCGTCAACCTCAGCGTGTCCGGCGCGCTGATCGAATCGCCCTGCATGCTGACGCCCGACGACGAGGGCGTGGCACTCAGCTTTACCTTGCTGGTGCCGCCCAACAAGCACCAGATGCGCCTCAATACGCGCGCCCGCATCCAGAACGTCAGCGTCGGCAAGCCGTCGAATGGCCATGCGGCGCAGGTGGCGGAAATCCATACCTATGGCGTGCAATTTCTCGACCTGGAACCGACCCACTACACCCTGCTGCAAAACCTCACCTATGAAGCGCTGATCGCGGACCGGCAAAAAATCGTCTGACCCTCAGCGCCGCTGGCCACGCTCACAAGCTTGCGGCTGGCGCTGGCGGATTGTTCTTCAGGATGGCCTCGATGGCCGCCGGATTCGTCACCGTGGTGCTGTTCATCCAGCTCAGGCTGCTGGTTCCCGGCTGCATGGTCATGGTCACGCTTTGCCCACCGATGCCGGTGCCCAGGTCAGCGGCCAGGGTCAGCACGATATTTCCCTGAGCCACATTGGCGCTGGCCACCTCGCGCGTCGGCGTGAACTGCGGGATGGCGCCGGGAGCATTATCGGCAGGCGTGCTGCAGGCCGCCGCCGCGCCGCCATTTTCCTGCACGCACAGGGCCACGGCCGTCTTCAGCGGCGCGGCGGCCGCCAGCACGTTGCTGACCTTGGCCCGCATCGTGTAGTCGCCGTATTGGGGAATGGCCACGGCCGCCAGGATGCCGGCGATGGCCACGACGATCATCAGTTCTATCAGGGTAAATCCAGTTTGCCCGCGCATCGCAGCCTCCCGTGGTGCGGTTGATTACCCCATGCACGGTGCAAGCGCCATGCCAGCGGCGCCCACGGGCAGGCGTGGCTCAGGCGGCAAGAAAAGTGACGCGATTCGGTCGCCAAGGACGCATTGTGTCGGACGCCGACGGTGTCATGCGCTTTCTCTCGCGCATGAAAAAAGGAGCCGAAGCTCCTTTTTTGTACGACATCAAGTCAGGCTGAAATTACAGCATGGCTTTCAGCAGACGCGCCATTTCCGACGGGTTTTTCGTCACGGTGATGCCGCAAGCTTCCATGATTTCCAGCTTGGCTTGTGCCGTGTCGGCACCGCCCGAGATCAGCGCGCCGGCGTGGCCCATGCGCTTGCCTGGAGGAGCGGTCACGCCAGCGATGAAGCCAACGACCGGTTTTTTCATGTTGTCTTTGATCCAATAAGCCGCGTTGGCTTCGTCAGGACCGCCGATTTCGCCGATCATGATGACCGCGTCGGTATCAGGATCGTCATTGAACATCTTCATGATGTCGATGTGCTTCAGACCGTTGATCGGGTCGCCGCCGATGCCGACTGCCGACGATTGGCCCAGGCCCAGCGCGGTCAATTGACCCACTGCTTCATAGGTCAGCGTGCCCGAACGCGATACCACGCCGATGCGGCCCTTTTTATGGATGTGGCCTGGCATGATGCCGATCTTGATTTCGTCCGGGGTGATCAGACCTGGGCAGTTAGGGCCCAGCAGCAAGGTCTTGCTGTTGGCTTTGGCCATGCGGTCTTTCAGGACCATCATGTCACGGACAGGAATGCCTTCGGTGATGCAAATGGCCAGATCCATTTCAGCTTCGACAGCTTCCCAGATCGCCGCTGCCGCGCCTGCTGGCGGTACGTAGATCACGGAAACGTTGGCGCCGGTTTCTTTTTTCGCTTCGGTCACGTTAGCGAAAATTGGAATGCCTTCGAAATCTTCGCCGGCTTTCTTCGGGTTCACGCCTGCCACGAAGGCAGCTTTGCCGTTCGCGTAGTCGCGGCAACCGCGGGTGTGGAACTGGCCGGTCTTGCCGGTGATCCCTTGGGTAACGACTTTGGTATCTTTATTGATCAGAATGGACATGTTGATTCCTTAATTAAGCTTGACCGGCAGCAGCGGCAACGACGCTCTTGGCTGCATCTTCCATGGTGTCGGCTGCGATGATAGGCAGACCGGAATCGGCCAGCATCTTTTTGCCCAGGTCTTCGTTGGTGCCCTTCATGCGGACCACCAGCGGTACGTTCAGCGAGACGGCCTTGACCGCGGCGATAACGCCTTCGGCGATCACGTCGCAACGCATGATGCCGCCGAAAATGTTCACCAGGATGGCTTTCAGGCCTGGGTTTTTCAGCATGATCTTGAACGCTTCGGTTACTTTTTCTGCCGTGGCGCCGCCGCCGACGTCCAGGAAGTTGGCTGGCTCGCCGCCGAACAGCTTGATGGTGTCCATGGTGGCCATGGCCAGGCCGGCGCCGTTCACCAGGCAACCGATGTTGCCGTCGAGCGAGATGTAAGCCAGGTCGAATTTCGACGCTTCGATTTCCGCTGGATCTTCTTCGTCCAGATCGCGCAGGGCGACGATTTCCGGATGACGGAACAGGGCGTTCGGGTCAAAGTTGAACTTGGCGTCCAGGGCGATGACCTTGCCGCTGCCGGTGACGATCAGCGGGTTGATTTCGGCCAGCGAGCAGTCGGTTTCCCAGTACGCTTTGTACAGGCCTTGCAGGTTGACGCGGGCGTCGGCGATGGAACCGGCAGGCACGCCGATTTTGGTCGCGATGTCGTCTGCCTGGGCATCGGTCAGGCCTACGCCCGGATCGATGGTGACGTGGTGGATCTTCTCAGGGTGGCTCTCGGCCACTTCTTCGATGTCCATGCCGCCTTCGGACGACGCCATCAGGACGATTTTCTGGGTCACGCGGTCGGTGACCAGCGAAACGTACAGTTCTTGCTTGATGTCGGCGCCTTCTTCCACCAGCAGGCGGTTGACTTTTTGGCCTTCGGCGCTGGTTTGGTGCGTGATCAGCTGCATGCCCATGATCTGGTCAGCGTATTCCTTGACCTGTTCAATCGATTTTGCCACTTTCACGCCGCCGCCCTTGCCGCGGCCACCTGCGTGGATCTGCGCCTTGACGACCCATACCGGACCGCCCAGGGTTTCCGCAGCCTTGACGGCTTCGTCGACGGACATGCACGGAATACCGCGTGGTACCGTCACTCCGTGCTGCCGGAGGATTTCTTTGGCTTGATACTCATGGATTTTCATGCTGGCTTCCCTTCTGATACTGATTTGTAAAAATACGGTTAGTGGTGCAAAAAAAACAGGAAAGCGCCGGGATCACGCTTTGGCTACCCAGCGCGGGTAATACTGTGCAACCGCCCCGCCATCGGTGCGCAGGGCATGACACTTGTCGAGTTGAAACGGCTTTTCATGCGACAAATCAGCATTCTCACCGTCGCGGGTCGACCAGACATCGCCGGCAAATGCCTGAACCGTCGCAGTCGGCAAGACTTGCGCCAGTTCGGTCAAATGGGTACAGCCGGCGATTCCCGCCAGGCGCTGTTTCAAGTCGCGGCGGAAATTCTTCAATAAATTCAGACCGATCAGCGCCCTGTAAGCGGGGCCGATGGTATCGCAAAAACCGGGATAGGGCACGGAATCGGAGACAGCTTCGGCCTCGACGATAGTCAGTTCGTGATCGACGGTAATGCGTAGATGGAGGTCATGCAGAGGGGTGCCGGCGGGACGGGGGCCGGAGGCCAGCATCGCGTCGTAGCTTTTGAGGTCGGTAATACGCGCGTCAATATCCCACAGGCCGTCGTCGCGCACATACGCTTGGACGTCGATAACGCGGGAGTGCCGAAGGGCGCGCCGGGATACGGGAGTTGACAGGAGCATAAGACCGATGCCGCTTGCGCGGCCATAATTTAGTAAGCAGCCATGTGCATAAAGCACGCCGTTCGCAGCTTCTACGAACAGCAACCGCACCTGCGGCGCCGCAAAAACCCTAAAAGTGTAGCACACTGGACGCCGGTTGCGCCGCAACATAATTTTTCATTGCTTTGATAAAAACATTTCAAAGTATAAAGAAATAGCATGAAAATTTCCGCTGTTATCACAAACGGTGATGATAGTTATGGACTGCCGCCGCCGCGTGTCCCGTCAAACTGCCGTGTCCGCCAAGCGCCTGCCTGCGCTGGCGGGTCCGGCAGCACGCAGCGCAACATGACGCGCCTCGTCTGACAGGCGGATAACATGTAGCGGGAAATTGCAAGGAAGGCAAGCATGGGCACGCCGCTGGCCTGCCGGGATGCGACTGGAGCGGCAACGACTGTTGCAGATGGAACACAGCGTCGCCCGGCCAGGCTTGCAGCCGGCGGCGCGCGGCAAGCGGGCGCGCGGCAGGCGGGCGCGCGGCAGGCGTGGCGGCGCGTCAGCGCGCGCCGGCTCGCATTAATCGTCTTCCGGTTCCAGGCCCTTCAAGGCCACTTGCACGGCGCGCTGGGAAAAGCCGCGCTGCATCAGGAAACGCATCTGCTTGCCGCGCTGCTCGGCGTCTTGCGCCACCTGGCCGAACTTGCGGCGCCAGACTTCGCAGGCGCGCGCCGTCTCGCCTTCGGCCAGGCCCGCCTTGAGTTCCTGCAGCGCTTCGCCACCGATGCCATGGCTTTGCAATTCGGCCATGATGCGGCTGTTGCCAAAGCGCGCCGAGCGGCGGTGGATCAGCGATTCGGAAAAGCGTTCCTGCGACAGCCAGTTGGCCTGCTCCAGGCTGTCGAGCAAGGCTTCCACGTCATCGCCCTCCTGCGCGTGCCGCTGCAGCTTGCGCCGCAGTTCCATGCGGCTGTGTTCGCGCATCGACAGGAAGCGTAGCGCCCTGCCCTTCAGGCTCAGTTGTACCGCTGCCATCATTCCACCCTATCATCCATCACATTCACAACATACTCAGCGCCAAAGACAAATGACTTGGCGCCAAAAGACAAATGCCGCCTGGCGCACAGGCGCAAGGCGGCATTCATTGTAGATCTTTTACCCGACATGCCAAGGCACCAGGGGCCGCGGCACAGGTACATGCACAGCTCGGCACAGCTCCAGTAAAGCTCAGCACAGGTACAGCCCAGCCCAGATCAGCTCAGCTCAGGCACAGCAAAGGCTAGCCCAGCCGCAGCTGGCCATAATACCGCCACTGGCCGGCGACTGGCCCGCGACTGGCGTATTACTCGGCGGCTTTCGCTTCCGCAGCCTTGGCAGCCTTGTCGGCGGCCTTATCGGCTTTTTCCGGCTTTTCAGCAGCCAGCGGCGGCAGTTCACGCACGCCCAGCGAAGCGCGCACCTTGTTTTCAATTTCGCGGGCCAAGGCCGGACGCTCTTGCAGGAAGGCGCGGGCGTTGTCCTTGCCCTGGCCGATGCGTTCGCCGTTGTAGCTGTACCACGAACCGGATTTTTCCACGATCTTGGCATCCGAGCCCAGATCCAGGATTTCGCCTTCGCGCGAGGTGCCGGCGCCGTACAGGATGTCGAAATGCGCTTCCTTGAATGGCGGCGCGATCTTGTTCTTGACGACCTTGACCTTGGTTTCGTTGCCGATCACTTCATCGCCGGACTTGATCGAACCGGTGCGGCGGATGTCCAGGCGCACGGATGCGTAGAATTTCAGCGCATTGCCGCCGGTGGTGGTTTCCGGGCTGCCGAACATCACGCCGATCTTCATGCGGATCTGGTTGATGAAGATGACCAGCGTATTGGTGCGGTTGATGGAACCGGTCAGCTTGCGCAGCGCTTGCGACATCAGACGCGCTTGCAGGCCAGGCAGGGAATCGCCCATGTCGCCTTCGATCTCGGCGCGTGGCGTCAGCGCGGCCACGGAGTCGATGACGACGAGGTCGACGCTGCCCGAACGCACGAGGGCGTCACAGATTTCCAGTGCCTGCTCGCCCGTGTCCGGTTGCGAGATCAGCAGTTCATGCAGGTTCACGCCCAGTTTTTGCGCGTAGCCGACGTCGAGCGCGTGCTCGGCATCGATAAAGGCGCAGGTGCCGCCCAGTTTTTGCATTTCAGCAATGGTTTGCAGGGTCAGCGTGGTTTTACCCGACGATTCCGGACCGTAGATTTCCACCACGCGGCCGCGCGGCAAGCCACCGACGCCCAGTGCGATATCCAGGCCGAGCGAACCGGTCGACACGACTTGCACTTCTTCGATCGGTGCGCTGGCATCCATGCGCATGACCGAACCTTTGCCAAACTGCTTCTCGATCTGCGCCAGTGCGGCGGCGAGCGCCTTGGCTTTTTCCGATGCGGGTACTACAGCTTTTTTATCGTCCATATGTTCTTTCAGCCGTTCTACAGTTGCGGATTCAGTGGAATCGTGCAGCCTGCGATAGCGCCAGTGGGTTAAATTCTTTACACAGACAGTACTGTATAAAAAAACAGTGATCAATGCAAGCGGAACGTGGATTTGTTTTGAAACAGATCAATACAGCCCTTGTTTTTCACAAAAACTCGCCACCTTGCGGAAAATGAAACACAATATAGACTTCTGATGTCCTGATGTTGCAAGCATAGGAAGCCTCACCATGCGTATTTTACTTGCCGAAGATGACAGCGTCCTGGCCGATGGGCTGACCCGTTCGCTGCGCCAGTCCGGCTATGCCATCGATTACGTCAAGAATGGCCAGGAAGCCGATACGGCCCTGTCCACCCAGGAATTCGACTTGCTGATCCTCGACCTGGGCCTGCCGAAAATGTCCGGCCTGGAAGTGCTGCGCCGCCTGCGCGCGCGCGCTTCCCTGCTGCCCGTGCTGATCCTGACGGCCGCCGACTCCATCGAACAGCGCGTCAATGGCCTCGACCTGGGCGCCGATGATTATATGGCCAAGCCGTTCGCCCTGTCGGAACTGGAGGCAAGAGTGCGCGCCCTGACCCGCCGCGGCGCCGGTGGCGGCGCCACCATCATCAAGCACGGACCGCTCAGCTATGACCAAGTGGGCCGCAGCGCCTATATCAATGACCAGATGCTGGACCTGTCGGCGCGCGAACTGGGCTTGCTGGAAATCCTGCTGGGACGCACGGGCCGCCTTGTTTCAAAAGAGCAACTGGTCGACCACCTGTGCGAATGGGGCGAAGAGGTCTCGAACAATGCCATCGAAGTCTATGTGCACCGCCTGCGCAAGAAGATCGAAGTGGGCGGCGTGCGCATCGCCACCGTACGGGGCCTCGGTTACTGCCTGGAGAAATATTCGGAAGCGCGCCTGCTGGCCGAGGCCGCCGACGCCGCTGCTCCCGCCAGCAAGTGAAGGTGCGCGAGGCGCCTCCGGACGAGACCGTCGACGACGACTGGTTCGAGCCGCCCACCACGGAGCAGGATGACACCATCGAGCATTCGCTGTTTGGCGAAATCCTCGACTGGATGCTGGCGCCCCTGCTGCTGCTGTGGCCGATGAGCATCGCCATCACCTACCTGGTGGCCAAGAGCATCGCCAATCAGCCGTTCGACCATGCGCTGGAAGACAGCGTGACCGTGCTGACGCAGCAGGTCAAGCAGGCCGATGGCGAGCTGCTGCACCGCGTGCCGGAAAAGAACAGCAGCAACAACGGCCGCGATTTCCTGCGCGGCGATGACATCGACACCTTGTATTACCTGGTGGTGGGCGCACGCGGCGAATACCTCGACGGCGACCGCGACCTGCCACCGCCGCAAGATCCCGACAAATACCGCAGCGGCATGGTGCTGTTCCGCAACGACACCATCCACGGCACGCCCGTGCGCGTGGCATTTACCTATCTCGACATGCCGGCCAGCAGCGGCGACGAGCCGCGCCGCGCACTGGTGCAAGTGGCCGAAACCCTGGAAAAACGCGCGCAGCTGGCGAATGAAATCATCAAGGGCGTGATTTTGCCGCAATTCATCATCCTACCCGTGATCCTGGCCCTGGTGTGGTTCGCCCTGGCGCGCGGCCTGTCGCCGCTGGCGCAGCTGCAGGAACGCATCCGCGCCCGTCCGCCCGACGACTTGAGTCCCATCGAATCGGGCCAGGTGCCCGAGGAAATCACGCCGCTGGTCGGTTCGCTCAACGAAATGCTGGCGCGCCTGTCCCTGTCGATCGACATGCAGAAGCGCTTCATCGCCGATGCCGCGCACCAGATGAAGACGCCGCTGGCCGGCATGCGCATGCAGTCGGAACTGGCCTTGCGCCAGACCGACCACGACGAGATCCACCGCTCGCTGCTGCAACTGGCGAAAAGCTCGGAAGCGGCCACGCGCCTGGTCAATCAGCTGCTGGCCCTGGCGCGCGCGGAAAACCAGCCGCAGGCGGGCACCGCCTTCGAACCCATCGAGCTGAGCGAACTGGCGCGCGGCGTGGTGCAGGACTGGGTGCAAGCTTCGTTTGCCCAGCATATCGACCTGGGCTTCGAACAGCCCGCATATTCGATCATGATTTCCGGCAATGCCATCATGCTGCGCGAGCTGCTGAGCAACCTGATCGATAACGCCTTGCGCTACACGCCGGCCGGCGGCAGCGTCACGGTGCGCGTGCGCGGCACGCTGGAGCTGGCCATCCTGGAAGTGGAAGACACGGGACCCGGCATTCCGCAAGCGGAGCGGGCGCACGTGTTTGAGCGTTTTTACCGCATTCTTGGCAGCAATGCCGACGGCAGCGGCCTGGGTCTGGCCATCGTGCGCGAAATTGCTCAGCAGCATGGTGCCGAAGTCGACATTTTTAATAATCCGCGCGCCACGTCGCCCAAGTTGCCGGGCACCCTGTTGCGCCTGAGCATAGCGCTGCTGCTGCCGGACGCGCCCGAAGAGGATGAGATCACGTATGGATAAGCCCAATCCCGCGTTGCAGCGGCGCCGCGATGCCCACTGGCACAAGACGCGGCGCCTGACGGCCATCCTGCTGGTGATCTGGCTGCTGACGGGTTTCCTGACGGTCTTTTTCGCGCGCGAACTGCTGCACCTGAACCTGTTCGGCTGGCCGTTGCCGTTCTACATGGCGGCCCAGGGCGCCTCGCTGGTGTACCTGGCCATCATCGCCTTTTACGCCTGGCGCATGCGCCGCCTCGACCACGCCTTCCATGCCGGAGAGGAAGCATGAGCGGCCAGCGCACCTTCTTTGCCCGCCTGTGCCGCTACTACCTGCTGTTTTCCGCCGGTTTCGCCGCCTTCCTGCTGGCCCTGACGGTGCTGGAGCAGGAAGGCATGCCGCGCGCGTGGATCGGCTACCTGTTCATGCTCGTCACCATCACCCTGTACGCCACCATCGGCGTCATCAGCCGCACCTCGAACGTCACCGAATACTATGTGGCGGGGCGCCGGGTGCCGGCCATGTTCAACGGCATGGCCACGGCCGCCGACTGGATCTCGGCCGCCAGTTTCATCAGCCTGGCGGGCGGCCTGTACCTGAACGGCTTCGATGGCCTGGCCTTCATCATGGGCTGGACGGGCGGCTACTGCCTGGTGGCATTATTGATCGCGCCCTACCTGCGCAAGTTCGGCCAGTACACGATTCCCGATTTCCTCGCCGCCCGCTACGGCAGCGGCCGCGACAGCCGTGGCGCGGCCGTGCGCGTGGTGGCCGTGGCCGCCACCATCATCGTCTCGTTCACCTATGTGGTGGCGCAAATCTATGCCGTCGGCCTGATCGCCTCGCGCTTCACGGGCGTGGACTTTTCTGTCGGCATCTTCCTGGGACTGGCCAGCATTCTCGTGTGTTCTTTTCTTGGCGGCATGCGCGCCATCACGTGGACGCAGGTGGCGCAATACATCATCATCCTGATCGCCTTCCTGATCCCCGCCATGTGGCTGTCCGTCAAGCATGCGGACAATCCCGTGCCGCAGATCGCCTACGGCAAGGTGCTGCCGCAGTTGAGCGCGCGCGAGCATGTGCTGGAAAACGATCCCAGGGAAAACGAGGTGCGCGCCATCTTCCGCCAGCGCGCGCAAGGCTACCAGGCGCGCATCGACGGCTTGCCCGCGTCGTGGGAACAAGGCCACCTGGCGGCCCAGCGCCAGCTCGACAATTTGCGCCAGCGCAATGCCTCGCTGTTCGACATCCGCAACGCGGAACGCGCCCTGATCGCCTACCCGAAGAATCCGGACGAAGCGCGCGTGCTGTGGCAGGCGGCGCAGGCCAGCAACCAGAAACGCGCCGAGCCGATCACGCCCCATGCGCAGCCGTTTCCCGCCGCCGACCGGGAACAGTCCGATATCAAGCGCAACAATTTCCTCGCCCTCGTGTTTTGCATGATGCTGGGCACGGCCGCCCTGCCGCATATCCTGATGCGATCCTACACCACGCCGTCCGTGCACGACACGCGCGTGTCCGTGTTCTGGACCCTGTTTTTCATCCTCTTGATCTACCTCACGATTCCCGCGCTGGCCGTGCTGGTCAAGTACGACATTTATTCCGCGCTGGTGGGCACGCAATACACCAGCCTGCCAACCTGGGTCTCGTACTGGGCCAACGTGGACAAGCTCAGTCCCTTGATCAGCATCGTCGACGTCAACCGCGACGGCATCGTGCAGCTGGCGGAAATTGCCATCGATGCCGACGTGCTGGTGCTGGCCACGCCCGAGATCGCCGGCTTGCCATACGTAATTTCCGGCCTGGTGGCGGCGGGCGGCCTGGCGGCGGCCCTGTCGACGGCGGACGGCTTGCTGCTGGCCATTTCGAACGCCCTGTCGCACGACATTTATTACAAGGTGGTCGATCCCACGGCCTCGACGCAAAAGCGCGTGACCATTTCCAAGCTGCTGCTGCTGGCCGTGGCCTTCATCGCCGCCTATGCCGCCTCGCAAATGCCGGCCGACATCCTGTCGCTGGTGGGCATCGCCTTTTCGCTGGCCGCCTCGACCCTGTTCCCGCCCCTCGTGCTGGGGGTGTTCTGGAAGCGCAGCAACTACCAGGGCGCGCTGGCCGGCATGCTGACGGGCTTTGGCGTCTGCCTGTATTACATGCTGCATACGAGCACCATGTTCGGTGGCAATGCTGGCGGGCAATGGTTGCATATCGCGCCCATTTCCGCCGGCATCTTCGGCGTGCCAGCCGGCCTGGCCGCCACCGTGCTGGTCAGCTGGCTGACGCCGGCGCCGGGGCGGCGCAGCACGGGGCTGGTGGAGCATATCCGCGCGCCCGAATGATATCGGGGCAACTACAGGCCAAGGATTGCACTCGCTGAAAACGCAGGGAAATGTTACTCTGCGGAAAAGCATGCATAAATAACTACCTTATATTGCAATTTTTTACGGATGCCACCATGCGTATCGACGGCTGGCAGCGCGTCGAACATTTTCTGCGACACCACAATTTCCCCTTTTCAACGATCTCATCCCCATCATGCCCATTGCGTCTTTCCTGCGCGCCGCCCTGGCGGCGGCCTGCCTTGCCACCCTGAGCGTGCCCCTGGCCGTGCACGCCCAGCCGGCGCCGCCGCCGCTGGAAGCATTTTTTGCCAACCCCGAATTCAGCGGCGCCCAGCTCTCGCCCGATGCCCGCCACCTGGCCGTGAAGGTAGGCGGCCCCAAGCAGCGTGAGCGCCTGGCCATCGTCAACTTGCTCGACAACAGCATCAAGGTCGTGGCGCAATTTAGCGACGTCGACGTGGGCGACGTCGAATGGGTAAACGACGAGCGCCTGATCCTGAACACGCGCGACCGCCAGACGGCGCCGGGCGACCTGCGCTACGGGCCCGGCCTGTTTGCCGTCAACCGCGACGGCAGCAACTTCCGCCAGCTCGCCGCGCGCAGCGCGGAACCCATCCTCTCCACCTCGGTCTATAAACTGCTGCCCTGGCACACCTTCCTGTCAGGCCAGCGCGGCGCGCAAAATTCCAGTGCCGTGTATGTGCTCAGCACGGTGTACACCTCGACGGGAGAAACCGATTATATGAGCCTGCGCCTGCTTGACACGCTCACGGGCCGCAGCACGAGCGTCCGGCCGCCGGGCAAGGTGCGGCGCTGGCTGCTGGACCAGAACGGCGAGCCGCGCCTGGCCGTCACCCGCGACCGCAATATCGAAAGCGTGCTGTACCTTGAAGCGGATGGCAGCACCTGGCGCCAGCTGGCCCAGTTCGACGCGTATCTGGGCGGGGCCGACGCCTTCACGCCCCTGTCCTTCGGCCCCGATGGCACCTTGTACGTGAACGCCCGCATGGGCAAGGATACCTTGTCCGTGCATGCCTATGACCTGGCCGGCAAGCGCATCGTCGCCACGCCCATGGTCTCGCTCGATGGCTATGACTTCAGCGGCAATCTGATCGTACGCCAGGGCAAGCTGCTGGGCGTGCGCCATCTCAGCGATGCGCGTGCCACGCGCTGGTTCGACCCGGCGACGAGCGCCACGCAGGCACGCGTCGACGCTTTGTTACCTGGCACCATCAACTTGCTGTCGCTGGCCACGCGCCCCACCACGCCTTTCCTGCTGGTAACCTCGTATTCCGACCGGCAGCCGGGCAAATTCTCGCTGTTCAACAGCGAAACGGGCCAGCTGAGCACCATCGGCGACATGCAGGCGCAGATCCAGCCAGAACAGATGAGCGAAATGCAGTTGCGGCACTACAAGGCGCGCGATGGCCTCGACATTCCCGCCTGGCTGACCGTGCCCCAGCATGGCAAGGGCAAGCGCCTGCCGCTGGTAGTGCTGGTGCATGGCGGTCCGTATCTGCGGGGCAGTTCCTGGCAATGGGATGCCCAAGTTCAATTTCTTGCCTCGCGCGGCTATGCCGTCCTGCAGCCGGAATTTCGCGGCAGCACGGGCTTCGGCGCCAGGCACTTCCGCGCCGGCTGGAAGCAATGGGGCTTGAAAATGCAGGACGACATCGCCGATGGCGCCCGCTGGGCCATCGCCGAAGGACTCGCCGATCCCCAGCGCATCTGCATCGCCGGCGCCAGCTATGGCGGCTATGCTGCCTTGATGGGCCTGGTGAACGACCCCGATCTGTTCCGCTGCGCCATCGACTGGGTGGGCGTGACGGACATCAACCTGCTGTACAGCGGCCACTGGAGCTTCAAGTCCGACCTGGGCGATGACTGGAAGCAGTACGGCATGCCCGAACTGGTCGGCGACCGCGTGGCCAACGCCGCCCAGTTCCAGGCCACCTCGCCCATCGCCCAGGCGGCACGCATCACCCAGCCCCTGCTGCTGGCGTATGGCGGCGCCGACATGCGCGTGCCGCTGTACCACGGCAAGCAGTTTTATGCGGCGGTCAAACAGCACAACCGCGACGTCGAATGGGTGGTGTACGGCGAGGAAGGCCACGGCTGGACCCTGCCGCAAAACCGCGTCGATTTCTGGGGCCGGGTGGAAAAATTCCTCGGCAAGCACATCGGAAAAGACAGCGCGGCGGCAAAAAAGGAGTAGGCTGGAAGACCGTTCCACTCACGAGGAAAACTCATGCCGTCTGGAAAAATTCTTGTCGCCCAAGGGGGCGGTCCCACCGCCGTCATCAACCAGTCGCTGGTGGGCGTCGTGCTCGAATCGCGGCGCTTCCAGCATGTCACGCGCGTGTATGGCGCGCTGCACGGCGTGCGCGGCATCGTCAATGAAGAGTTTGTTGATCTGACGCAGGAAACCAGCCATAACCTGGAACTGGTGGCCGCCACGCCCTCGTCGGCCCTCGGCTCCACACGCGACAAGCCGGACATCGCCTACTGCCAGCAAATCTTCGAAGTGCTGCGCGCGCACGAAATCGAGCATTTCTTTTACATCGGCGGCAATGACTCGTCCGACACGGTGCGCATCGTCAGCGAGGAAGCGCACAAGGCCGGCTATCCGCTGCGCTGCATCCACATCCCGAAAACCATCGACAACGACCTGGTGGGCAGCGACCACACGCCCGGCTTTCCGTCCGCCGCGCGCTTCGTCGCGCAAGCCTTCGCCGGCGCCAACCTGGACAACGCGGCCCTGCCCGGCGTCTACGTGGGCGTCGTCATGGGCCGCCACGCGGGCTTTTTGACGGCGGCCGCGGCGCTGGGCAAGAAGTTCCCCGACGATGGCCCGCACCTGATCTACCTGCCCGAGCGCGTCTTCGTGCTGGAGCAATTCCTCGCCGACGTCAAGGCCATGTATGAAAAGCATGGCCGCTGCGTGATCGCCGTCTCGGAAGGCATCCACGACGCGGCGGGCGAGCCGATCGCCAGCCTGCTGGCAAAACAGGCGGGCAGCGAAGTGGAGCGCGATGCGCACGGCAACGTGCAGTTGTCGGGCACGGGCGCGCTGGCCGATTTGCTGTGCGACGAGATCAAGGCCAAGCTGGGCATCAAGCGCGTGCGCGGCGATACCTTCGGCTATCTGCAACGCTCCTTCATCGGCTGCGTCTCTGATGTCGATCAACGCGAGGCGCGCGAAGTAGGCGAAAAAGCGGTGCAATTCGCCATGTGGGGCGAGCGTGACGGTTCCGTCGCCATCAAGCGCACGGGCTTTTATTCCGTCGATTACGAGCTGCTGCCGCTCACCG
>CAUSDR010000088.1:0-15795 GCA_963530105.1 uncultured Janthinobacterium sp. | reverse complement strand
CAATATCGCCGCGCACATCCTGTCGCTGACGGCCGATAATTGCCGCGATCACGTGTATACCCTGCATGCAGAACTTGAAGGACAGAAACTCGCCCCCATTTTCGAGCAACTGCTGGCGGGCTGGAAAGCCCAGGGCTACCAGTTTGCGTCGATGGGCGAATATTATGAAAAGATAAAAAACACGGACCTGCCCGTTTGCCCCATCACCTGGGATGAATTGCCAGGGCGTTCGGGGCGCCTGATTGTGCAGGGCAAAGCGGCCTGAATGCTGTATTGTTGCACCTGGATGCGTTGCCAGGTTAAAAACAGCGCTGATGATCACCGTTCAGGAGAGAACCTGTGGCTGATAGCCAATCCCTCGTTAGCATACCCGACTTTACCGCTGCCATGACCAGCGGCAAGACCTTCCAGTTGCTGGGCCGTCCGGCCAAGGCCACGGTCTTGTTTTTCTATCCAAAGGACAATACCCCCGGCTGCACCACGGAAAACATCGCCTTTCGCGACGCGTATCCGCAATTCGTCGCCGCCGGCGTGGAAATCTACGGCATCAGCCGCGATTCCCTGCGCTCGCACGAAAGCTTCAAGGCCAAGCTGGAGCTGCCGTTCGAACTGATTTCCGACCCGGACGAAGCCGTTTGCCAGCTGTTTAACGTCATGAAGATGAAACAGATGTACGGCAAGACGGTCCGCGGCGTCGAGCGCAGCACGTTTGTGATTGACGCCCAGGGCCGATTGGTGAAAGAATGGAGAGGCGTGAAGGTCGCAACTCACGTGGAAGAAGTGCTGGAATTCGTAGCGCATCTGAAATGATCAGCTGTCCTGATCACATGCGCGTTGCCGGCTTCCAGCGAGCTTAGTTCAACCGCAGTTCAGTTCACGGTACCTATCGCCATTTTGAGTCAACGAAGCGCCTCCACCCACTGCGCCAGGCGGGCCACCAGCCCGCCGATGGCGTCCATGACCGGCCATGCCGCCGGCCTTCCGGCAGTTATTCGTCCTGTAGCATTGTTGTCCCCCCGCATCCACCCCATGAGAAGTGCCGCCAGAAGCTGGCTGCCCATGGGCGATTCATTCCAGAAATTTTTTGATTGAGATCCTGATGCCACTGCCAAAATTACCGAGCAAGCCAGCCACCATCCTGGCCACCCAAGATTACCCAACCGCAGGCGCAGCGCGCCCGGCCACCAAAACCCCGGCAGCCAAGAAAGTGGCTGCACCCATTATTGAAGCGGCGATCGCCGAAGTTGCCAAGCCGGTCCGCAATGCGGCCACGAAGATCAAGCAAGTGGCGGCCCTGATGGTCGCCAAGCCGGTACAGGCGCCCGCGCCGGCACCGGCACCCGTCGCCGCCGCTCCTGCTCCTGCCGCGAAAGCCAAGCCGGCAGCCAAGGGCAAGGTCACGCCGCTGCAATCCGTCACGCAAGCCGAGCAGCCGCAGCCCGGCTAGCACAAGGCCGTCGAAGTACAGCTCAAGTCGTCCGTCAGCCGCGCCGCCGACCAGCGCGGCCTGTCGAAGCTGTTCGTGCTCGACACCAACGTGCTGATGCACGATCCATCGTCGCTGTTCCGCTTCGAGGAACACGATGTGTATCTGCCGATGATGACCCTGGAAGAGCTGGACAACCACAAGAAGGGCATGACGGAAGTGGCGCGCAACGCCCGCCAGGTGTCGCGCACGCTCGACGCCTTGATCAGCAACACGGACGACGATGCCATCGAACACGGCATTCCCCTGTCCAAGCTGGGCAACAAGGATGCCAAGGGCCGCTTGTTCTTCCAGACGCGCCTGCAAAGCGCCGACCTGCCGGCAGGTTTGCCAGTCGGCAAGGCCGACAACCAGATCCTTGCCGTCGTGCGCTCGCTGGAATCGGAGCAGGATGGCCGTCCCGTGGTGCTGGTGTCGAAAGACATCAACATGCGCATCAAGGCGCGCGCCCTGGGCTTGCCGGCCGAAGACTACTTCAATGACCATGTGCTGGAAGACACGGACTTGCTGTATTCGGGCATCGTGCAACTGCCGGACGACTTCTGGAACAAGCACGGCAAGGACATGGAATCGTGGCAGGAAAGCAAGAACGGCTACAGCTCCACCTTCTACCGCGTGACGGGTCCGTTCGTGCCATCGCTGCTGGTCAACCAGTTCATCTACCTGGAACCGAAGAATGGCGAAGCGCCGTTCTATGGCCAGGTAAAGCAGATCAACGGCAAGACGGCCGTGCTGCAAACCCTGCGCGACTTCAGCCATACGAAGAACAATGTGTGGGGCGTGACGGCGCGCAACCGCGAGCAGAACTTCGCCTTGAACCTGCTGATGAACCCGGAATGCGACTTCGTCACCCTGCTGGGCCAAGCCGGTACCGGCAAGACCCTGCTGGCCCTGGCCGCCGGCCTGGCGCAAGTGCTGGAAACCAAGCTCTACAACGAAATCATCGTCACCCGCGTGACGGTGCCGGTAGGCGAAGACATCGGTTTCCTGCCGGGCACGGAAGAAGAAAAGATGTCGCCATGGATGGGCGCCTTCGACGACAACCTGGAAGTGCTGAACAAGTCCGACTCGGATGGCGGCGAATGGGGCCGCGCGGCAACGCAAGACCTGATCCGCTCGCGCATCAAAATCAAGTCGCTCAACTTCATGCGCGGCCGCACCTTCGTCAACAAGTTCCTCATCATTGACGAAGCGCAAAACTTGACGCCGAAACAGGTCAAGACCCTGGTGACGCGCGCCGGTCCCGGCACGAAGATCCTGTGCCTGGGCAACATCGCGCAAATCGACACGCCATACCTGACGGAAGGCTCCAGCGGCCTGACCTACGTGGTCGACCGCTTCAAGGGCTGGTCGCACAGCGGCCACGTCACCCTGGCGCGCGGCGAGCGTTCGCGCCTGGCCGACCACGCCAGCGAAGTACTGTAAGTTGTCGCGGGCGGCGCCAGCCGCCTCGCCATTCAAAAGCCCCGGCCGCAGCGATGCGGGCGGGGCTTTTTTCATGTGCGCGGGTTTTCCCCGCTGCATGGTTTAATGCTGCTCCTTTCCTCCAGGACAACGTATCCGATGCCTCCCGCCCTGCAGTTGCTGCTCTGCTTCATCCTTTTCACATTCCTGCACCTTGGCGTCACGGCCCTGTGCGCCCGCGCGTTTGGCATCCGCGTGCGCAAGCTCTGCTATGGCGTGGGTCCCACCCTGCTGAGGCTGGGGAAGGTTCACGTCAAGCTGCTGCCCGTGGCCGGCACCATGGTGCTGAAAGATACGCGCGAGGAAACCCTGTATGAGGACGATCCCTGCCTTGACGCCTACAACTTCCAGCCCCTGTGGAAACAGGTGCTGTTGCCGCTCTGCGGCGTGGCTGTCTTGCTGGTCTTGTCGCTCGGCATCCTGGGCGCCGCGGGCTGGGCGCGTTTTATCGCTGCCTTCGGGCAGATCGTGCATGGCGCACTGGCGCCGTTGTCGACGGCGCAAGGCTTGCTGGCCGAGGGCGAGGCGTTTGCCCGCACGCATGGCTTTGCGGCGGTCTTCGCCTTGTTCACGATCAAGCTGTGCGCCTTCAACCTGCTGCCATTTGGCGGTTTGAACGGCGGACAGGCGCTGCTGGCCATCGCGCGCGGCGGCAAGCCATATGTGGCGTGGGAAGAGAGGGTGGCGCAGTGGCTGTTGCTGCCAGGGCTGGCGATCGTGCTGGCGTGGCTGGTGGCGTTCGGCTGGTATGGCTGGTACGCGCCGGGGGCGTGAGGCACCGCCCCCGGCGGCGTCCTATCAGCCGACCAGTACCAGCTTGCGGTTGACGAATTCCATGATGCCCAGGTCCGACAATTCGCGGCCGTAGCCCGAATGCTTCACGCCGCCGAACGGCAGGTCGGGCGCCGTGATGGCGGGCGAGTTGATGAAGACCATGCCCGTCTCGATCTGGCTGGCCAGGCGCTTGCCGCGCGCCACGTCGGCGGTGATGATCGTGCCGCCCAGGCCGAATGGCGAGTCATTCGCCAGAGCAACCGCCTCGTTCTCATCCTTGACGCGGAAAATCATGGCGACGGGCGCAAAGAATTCCTGGTAGTAGACGGGATTCGTCGGCGCCACATTGCTCAGGATGGTTGGCTGCAAGAAATAGCCCTGGCGCGCGATGCGCTTGCCGCCCAGCAGCACCTTGGCGCCCCCTTCCACGGCCTGGCCAATCTGCTTGACGGCCAGTTCCAGCGCGCCCTCGCTGGACAGGGGCGCCAGGGTCGTGGCCTCGTCCATGGGGTCGCCAGCCTGCAGTTTTGCCAGTTCCGCCTGGAAGCGTTCGACAAAGACGTCCGCGACGCTGTCGAGCAAAATGAAGCGTTTCGAGCCATCGCACACCTGCCCCGCATTCTGGATGCGGCCGATGACGGCCAGCTTGACGGCCAGGTCCATGTCGGCGTCATCGAGCACGATGAAGGCGTCGCTGCCGCCCAGTTCCATCGTGGTTTTTTTCAAGGCTTTGCCTGCCGTGGCCGCCACGGAAGCGCCTGCCCGCTCGCTGCCCGTCAGCGCCACACCCTGCACGCGGGGGTCGGCAATGGCCGTGGCCACTTGCTCACTGGAAAAGAATGCATTCGTATAGACGCCTGCCGGCGCGCCCGCGTCGAGGAACAGCTTTTCAAAGGCCAGCGCGCACTGGGGCACGTTGGAGGCATGTTTCACCACCAGCGTATTGCCTGCCATCAAATTCGGCCCGGCTACCCTGGCCAGCTGGTAATACGGGAAATTCCACGGTTCGACGCAGAAGATAACGCCTAGCGGTGCGATTTCCACCGTCGCTTCGCCGCGCTTGACGTCGAGCGGTTTGGGCGCGAGGAATTGCTCTGCGTTATCCGCGTAGTAATCGAGAATCTTGACGCACAGCGACACTTCCTGCTGCGCTTCCTTGAACAGCTTGCCCATTTCCAGCGTGATCAGCCTGGCAAACGCATCGCGCCGCTCTTTCAGCAGGGCCGCCGCCTGTTTCAGCACGGCCTTGCGCCCGGCAAAGCTGCGCGTGCGCCAGTCGCTTTCAAAGGTCGTGGCCGCCTTGGCCAGGATGCTTTCCATCTGCGCATCGCTGTGCGCCGGGAAGGTCTGCTCGGTCTGTTCGCTGTAGGGATTCGTGGTCTGGTAGCTCATCTGATTTCCTTGGTCGTGGCGCCCCGGGACTGCATGGGGTAGCTGGACAGTATGCGGACGTACGGCCGGCACGACAGTACGCACGCGAACATAGTGGCCTCGGAAAACAGGCGCCGCGCGGCGCCTGTGCGGTGAAAAGCTTGCCAGTCAGGTAAAACGGCTCAATTCACCCGCTTAGCCGGCATGTCCTGCCCTTCCTGGCGCAGCACCAGTTGCTGCGTCCTGCCGTCGGCATCCTTGCTGAAGCGCACTTCGGCATCGACTTCGTTCGAGAAGAAGGCCGTCTCGCTCATCGGCAGCATCGCCAGCTTGCGGAAACCCGTCACCTGGGCAAAGAACTTGTCGCCCTCGCGCGTCACTTCCAGATAAACCTCGGGCGCCAGCGCATACTTGCCCACGTAGGCGTCGAATTGCGCCGGCGTCATGGCGATCACGGCGCGTGCCGGCTTGGCGGCACTGGCCCGCTCGTGCACCGACTTCGCTTCACCGCCATCGTTGAGGATCAGCTGCGCTTCGCCTTTCGGTCCCCGCTCGAACTCGGCGGTGGTGAGCGTATTTTCAATCAGGAAACCATTGGGCGAATACGCCAGCATGCGCTGCGCCGGACGGCCCGTGCGTTGCAGCAACAGGTTGCCCTCGAAATTGCGGATCGTGTAGCCCGCCTTGTCATTGATGGCATACACGCCCGCGTAGGCGTCCAGGATGGCGGGCTTGAGCGTGATGACCTTGATCTCGGGATACGGCCGGCCGACGGCGACTGCAGCCGCCTTGCGCGCCACCACGTCAGGCTCCACCAGGCCCGTGTCCGCATTTTCCAGCACGGCCACGTACAGTTTTTCCTGGGGCACGCGCATCGCATACGTGGCAAAGCCATTGATGCCGCCGCCATGGTGGATGACGGGCGTGTTTTGCCAGGTGCCCAGCATCCAGCCGTAGCCGTAGCGAGTAGCCTTGCCGTCGTTCAATTTTACCGGCGTGAAGGCCTGCTGCCAGGTGGCGGCCTTGAGCAGCTTGCCTTCGGAGATGGCGGCGTCCCAGCGCGCCAGGTCATCCACCGTGGAAACCAGTGCGCCAGCCGCATACGGCTGCGTCATGCTCAGGGGCAGGTTCGGCACGTAAGCCTCGCCCGAGCGGATATGCCCTGCCGCGCGCTTGCCAGGCTGGCGCTCATGGCCTTCGTAAGCCGTGTCGTTCATGCCCAGCGGCACGAAGATCTGCTGTTCCACGAAGGTGGCATACGGCTGGCCCGAGGCTTTTTCAATGATGGCGCCCAGCAGGAAATAGCCGGAGCTGCTGTAGCGCCACTGCGTGCCCGCTTCAAAATCGGGCGCATCGTTCTTGAAGAAGTCGATCATCTGCGCCACGCTCACGTCTTTCGTGCTGTTGGGCACGAATTCCGGCTTGATGGTGTAGTCGTGGATGCCCGACGTATGCGCGAGCAATTGCGCGATCATGATCGGCTTGCCATTGGTGGGATACTCGGGCAGGAATTTGGTGATGTCATCGGTGACGGCCAGCTTGCCCTGGTCGGCCAGCAGCAGGATGGCGACGGCCGTGAACTGCTTGGAAATCGACCCCAGGCGCAGCGACATGTCCGGCGCCAGCGGCGTACCGTCTTTCACGCTGGCCAGGCCGTACGCCTTGCGCAACAAGGGCTGGCCATCCTTGACGACGATGACGACGGCGCCTGGATCGGTGGACTTGTAATACGGCGCGATGCTGGCGTCGATTTGCGCGGCCAGCCCTTGCTGCCGCTGGCTCAGCGGGGCGGGTTCGCCGGCCCAGCCGGCTGGCGCTTGCAACAGGATCAGGGCGGCGAGACAAATGCGGGAAACTTTAAACATGCAGATCACTTTCACGGGAAGGATAAACAAGCTTTGCCATGCCCCTGGCGGCGGCTATCGGGATGACGTTTTCGCTTCGGAAAATATTTCCAATTAGCTCACACAGCCTAGCAGACGCGCTGCACGCAATTCTCCCCATTTGTCACATTGCTAACTCGCGCCTGCTCGGTACTATTCTTTTCCGGCCAGCTGTCGTATGCTCGGAGCACTGCCTTGTGGCCATGCGCAAAGGACCCATCATTTTCACGTTCGACACTTGTGGCAAGTACCTGGCCCTGTGGGCCATACGCGCTTACCAGCGCCATGTATCACCATGGAAAGGATTTTCCTGCGCCTACCGCGTACTGACGGGCGGCGACAGCTGCTCCGCGTATGGCTACCGGGCCATCGCCCGGCACGGCTTGCGCGTGGGGCTGCCCGTGCTGCAGCGCCGCCTGCGCGCCTGTGGCGAGCGGCAGCGCCAGCACCGGGCCCTGCATGCCCACGGGCGCAGCGCGCGCCATCGGGCGCAGGCGGGATACTGCGACTTGCCTGCAGCCGATTGCGGCGACTGCGCCTGCGACTGCGCCGACCTGGTCGATCTGCTCAATCTGCGCTGGCCCGGCCGCAACAAGAATTCCACGCGATCGGGCAGCGGCTATGCATCGAGCGCGGCCTTAAAAAAGCAGCAAGCGGAGCACCGCAGGAAGATCCGGCAAGGACAAGGCCATGAACACTGAAATTCACGCAATAACTTACAAATGAATTATTCATTCATGAAATGAATAATACCTATTGCTACTGTGAATTGGCCGTAAGCAAAGCCGCGGCCTATACTCATGCCGTCTCCTCTACACTGCTCCCCATGCACACCCAGCTCGGCCCGCACACTCAGCGGGCTTTTTGTTCCCGGCTTTTGCCACTCTGCCATTCCACACAATGGTTTTTCAATAACAAGAACAGGGCGCGGTTTTTACCGTCAGCCTGCCCCGCGACAGGGAGCGCATCATGATCGTGCGCGAGCGTCCTTCGGCGCTACGGCTGTTCCTCGTGGTACGCGGCTCCGTCCTGCCCCGCATCCGCACCACCCTCATCGTCAATACCCTGATCGCCACCATCGTCACCTGGTGCCACGGCACCCTGTTCGACCATAAAGTCATCCTCACCACCATCCCGTTTACCCTGATCGGCTTGCCGCTGGCCATCTTCCTCGGCTTCCGCAACACGGCCGCCTATGACCGCTACTGGGAAGCGCGCAAGCTGTGGGGCGAACTCGTCTTGCGTAGCCGCAACTTCTCGCGCCAGTGCCAGACCATGATACGCAGCGACACCCTGGCCCATGCCAGGCTGGGCCTCGACGATGTGCGCGTGCGCATGATCTACCGCACCATCGCCTTTTGCCATGCGCTGCGCCACCAGCTGCGCGACACGCGGGGCCCCGCCGACTTGCAGCCGCTGCTGCGCCCGGCCGAATGGGAAGCGGCCAACAAGGCGTCGAACCCGTCCGACTACCTGATGCTGCAGATGGGCCATGACCTGGCCGAATGCGTCAAGCAGGGCCGCATCGACAGCATCCTTGCCACGCAAATCGATAATACGGTCTCGGCCATGGTAGGCGCGGGCGCCTCGTGCGAACGCATCCGCAGCACGCCGATCCCGTTCTCGTATTCGCTGCTGCTGCACCGCACGGCCTATCTGTACTGCTTCCTGCTGCCTTTCGGCCTCGTCGATTCGCTCGGTTTCATGACGCCGTTCGTCGTCGCCATCGTCGCCTATACCTTCTTTGGCCTCGACGCCTTGGGCGACGAGATCGAGGAACCGTTTGGCGAAGACGCCAACGATTTGCCGCTGTCGGCCATGTGCCGCGCCATCGAAATCAGCTTGCGCGAATCATTGCAGGACGACAACGTACCGCCGCCCATGCATGCCAACGATTATTTGCTGCACTAAAGTTAGCGAACACGCTTGCGCTTGACCTTCCCACCGGGGCAAGGATTACAGTGGAAGTACTTAATCATTCAAGGAGTGCTTGCCATGTATCAGTTACAAGTTGAAAACATGAGCTGCGGCCATTGCGTCGGCTCGGTCACGAAAGCGGTGCAAGGCATCGACGCCGCCGCCCAGGTGCAGATCGACCTGGCCAGCAAGAGCGTCAAGGTTGAGTCGTCCGCCGAACTGGGCGCCATCAGCGCCGCCATCGTGGAAGCGGGCTACCCCGTCACCAGCGCGCAGTAAGCGCAGCAGCCTCGACGAAACAGCCGGCCTTTGCGCCGGCTGTTTTTTTTGTTTAGCCGTCCAGTTCGGGGTAGTGGCGGAAGATGCCGTCCTGATTGAAGGCGATGCGGCGCCGCGACTTCAGGTAGCGGGCGATATTCGGCCGCGCCGCCACGGCGTCGTGCAGCGCGAACAGGACGGGGTACTGTGGCGCCAGGCGCGCCATGGCTTGCGGAAACGCATAGCGCAGGCCGGCCAGCATCTGGAACAGCGACAGGTCGCCATAGCTGAGCTTTGAGCCGACCAGGTAATGTCCCCGGCTGCCATTATTCAGCAACACTTGCGTGAAATAATCGAGGAACTTGGGCAGGCGGGTGGCGCGGAAATCCGCGCTGCGCAGCATGGCCGCCTGTTTTTGCTCTGCGTAATATTGATTCATCGATAGCGGATGGTGCGTGTCGTGCACTTCCGTCAGCCAGTCGGCCATGGTCAGCTGCAGCTGGTTCAGCCACAGGCGCCCGCTTTCCGCGCGCGGCGCCAGGCGCAGGCGGCGGCCCAGGTAAAACAGGATATTCGGCGTCTGGCCGATCAGCAACTCGCCGTCGCGCAGCACGGGCGGCGCATAGGCGGCATGGGGCGTGCTGCCGCCATCGAGGCAGGCCAGCATGGCGGGCACGCCCTGCCCCTTGCGTTCGGGCAGGCGTGCGATGTCGCGGTAATCGGCGCCCGCCTCTTCCAGCGCCAGCCGGATGAATTCGCCACGCCCCTGTATCGTGGGCCAGTAGTACAGTTCATAGGCCATACACACCCCCCGTTGATTTACCTCAATTGCAACATGCTTTCGTTTCCGCTTCACCGGCCAGGCCCAGGCTTTGCAGGATGGGGCAATCGGGCTTGTCGTCGCCATGGCACGACTGCGCCAGGAGGGCCAGGGTGTCGCGCATTTCCGTCAGTTCGGCGATGCGCTTGTTCAAGTCGGCCACATGCGCCAGGGCAATGCCTTTCACGTCCGCGCTGGCGCGCTGGTCGTTCTGCCACAGCGACAGCAATTCGCGGATCTGTTCCAGCGAAAAGCCCAGGCCCCGCGCGCGCTTGATGAAACGCAAGGCATGCAAATCGTTGGGCGTGTAGATGCGGTAGCCCGCGTCGCTGCGCGCACTGGGTTTTAACAGTGAAATACTCTCGTAGTAGCGTATCATTTTCGCCGAGACGCCCGTTTCACTGGCTGCCTGTCCGATATTCATCCTATGACTCCTTGGTATGCGCACTGCGGGCTGTCCAGCGGCGCAGCAACAGGGCATTGCTGATCACGCTGACGGAACTGAATGCCATCGCCGCGCCCGCCACCATGGGGTTGAGCAAGCCGAACGCGGCCAGCGGGATGCCGATCATATTGTAGATGAATGCCCAGAACAGATTCTGCCGTATCTTGCTGTAGGTGCGGCGCGAGATATCGATGGCGTCCGCCACCAGGGCCGGATCGCCGCGCATCAAAGTAATGCCGGCCGCATGCATGGCTACGTCGGTTCCCGTCGACATGGCGATGCCGACGTCGGCCGCCGCCAGCGCGGGCGCATCGTTGATGCCATCGCCCACCATGGCCACTGTCGCGCCTTCGCCTTTCAGCGCGACAATTTTAGCGGTTTTATCGCCAGGCAGCATTTTCGCCACTACCGTGTCGATGCCCAGCAAGGTGCCGACGGCGTCGGCGCTACCCTGGTTGTCCCCCGTCAACATCACCGTGCGGATGCCCAGGGTGTGCAGATGGGCAATCGCCGCCTGCGCAGTCGGCTTGACCTGATCGGAAAAGGCGAACAGCCCCAGCAATTGCGTGCCCGATGCCAGCCAGGAAATCGTGTTGCCCGTCGCTTCCAGCGACAAGGCCTGGGCCGCCAAGGGCGCCATGTCCACGCCCTCTTCCTGCATCAGCCGCGTGCTGCCCAGTTTCAAGTCCAGGCCGTCGACCTGGGCCGCCAGGCCCCGCCCTGGCAAGGCCGACAGGGCCGTGGCGGGCAAGGGCTCGATATGGCGCGCGCTTGCCGCGTCCAGCACGGCCGTCGCCAGGCTGTGTTCGCTGCCGCGCTGGATGCTGGCCGCCAGCTGCAGCAGCCGGGTTTCCTCGATGCCATGCGCATGCAGGGCCGCCAACGCCGGCTTGCCCACCGTCAAGGTGCCCGTCTTGTCGAACACGACGGCGGTGACGGCATGCGCCACTTCCAGCGCTTCCGCATCCTTGATCAGGATGCCGTAGCGGGCGGCCACGCCCGTGCCGGCCATGATGGCCGTCGGCGTGGCCAGGCCCAGCGCGCACGGGCAGGCGATGACCAGCACGGCCACGGCATTGATGATGGCGTTCTCCAGCTCGCCGGTGGCCAGCCACCAGCCCAGCATGGTCAGCAGCGCCAGCACCAGCACCACGGGCACGAAAATCGCGCTGACCTTGTCGACCAGGTGCTGGATGGGCGCCTTGGCTGCCTGCGCATCTTCCACCAGGCGGATGATGCGCGACAGGGTCGTCTCGCCACCCACGGCCTGCGTGCGCACCAGCAACAAGCCATCCGCATTGATGGAGCCGCCCGTCACCTTGTCGCCCGGATGTTTATCGACGGGCAAGCTTTCGCCCGTGATCAGCGATTCATTGATCTGGCTGGCGCCTTCCACCACGACGCCATCGACGGCCACCCGTTCGCCGGGACGGATCACCACCAGATCGCCCACCTTGACCTGTTCCACGGGCACGTCGCGTTCCACGCCCTCGCGGCGCACGCGGGCCGATTCCGGGCGCAGCACTTGCAGCGCGCGGATGGCCGAGGCCGTCTGGCGCTTGGCGCGGCTTTCCAGCCATTTGCCCAGCAGGACCAGGGTGATGACGACGGCAGACGCTTCGAAATACAGGTGCGGCAGCATCTCGCCCGCCGTCAGCCATTGATAGATGGACAAGCCATACGCGGCACTCGTGCCCAGCGCCACCAGCAAGTCCATATTGCCGCTCCCGGCGCGCGCCGCCTTCCAGCCCGCCTTGTAGAAGCGCGCGCCGAAATAGAATTGCACGGGTGTCGCCAGGGCAAATTGCAGCCAGCCGGGCAGCATCAGGTGGATGCCGGCCCATTCCAGCAGCATGGGCAGCATCAGGGGGAAGGCCAGCACGGCCGCAAAGGCCACTTTCATGCCATCGCGGTTGGGCGCGGCCATGGGCGCGCTGGCCTGGCTGGCGGCGGGCACCGTTGCTTCATAGCCAGCCTTGCCGATGGCAGCGACCAGGGTAGGCGCATCGGCTTCGCCCGTCACCTTGACGCGCGCGCTTTCCGTTGCCAGGTTGACGCTGGCGGCCAGCACGCCCGGCACCTTCAGCAAGGCTTTTTCCACCCGGCCCACGCAAGAGGCGCACGTCATGCCGGCGATATTCAGGTCGATTTCGCGCTGCGCCACCGCATAGCCGGCCTTTTCCACGGCCGCCTGCAAGGTATCCAGGGGAATTGGCGTGCTGGACGTGACCCTGGCCATCTCGGTGGCCAGGTTGACGCTGGCCTGGGTCACGCCGGGCACGGCGGCCAGGGCTTTTTCCACGCGGCCCACGCACGAGGCGCAGCTCATGCCTTCGATGGCCAGCGCCTGCGCATGCGCGGCGGCGGGAGGGGGCGGAGTGGAATTGGCGGGAGTGAGTGCGGTCTGGTGCATGGCAGATCCTGTACGAATGATTAACTGATAGGTACAGGATCTGCTATCCAACGATGGGAAGGTCAAGCCCTATTTGTCGCGTGCGGGACTTGCCTGTTTGATATTTTTAGCGTACCACGCAATCGACGGCGGCCGCCTTGCCGGGAGCGGCAGCACCGGGCCCGCCCAATGTCGACGGCGTGAAGGATGGCGGCGGCGTGAACTGCATGCCGGGATTGGCCGGCAGGATCACGGGCGGCTGCTTGAAGCTGGGCGTAAAGCCAAACTGTCCGGCGGCAAAATTTTGCGTTCCCGCTGGATTGGTGACATGAATCAAACCATCGAGCACCTGCACATACAGGCCCGGCGCCCTCGCCGCCCCGCCTGGTGTCGGCACCGTTGGCACCGCCTGCGCCGAGGCCGGCACATAGGTGGCAACAAACGTCGTGCCGCGGATGCCGATGGTGGCGGCCGGCGTCTTCATCTCGAAACGCTCCTTGTTGCGCTTGCCCAGCAAGCCCGTGACGGAACGCAAGCCGCCCTTGAGCAGGCTGAAGATGGCGTGGTCGCCATCGGGCTGCTCGGCCGTGTAGGCAAATTGCTCGATCACGACGCTGGTATTCGGCTTCAGGGTGATTTCACTATTGTCGATCAGCTTGATCAATGCATAGGTGTCCTTTTCCGTCAGCAAGGTGTCGCCCTGCTCCACTTCAGACTTGATGGCCAGCAGCTTCACCTTGCCATCCGCCTTCTTGACCATCAGCGGGCCGCTCAGTTGCATCACCGTGCCTGCCACCTGGCCTGCCCAGGCATGCGCGCCCAGGCACATCAGGGCCAGCCACAGCAGGGCCTTAGTTGCAATACATTTTTTTAGCGGCATCATCGAATTTGTATCCTGTTGGTTTGTCTGTGGCATCGGCAATGTCCTTGCTGTCGTTCTTCTTGTCATCCGGCGTGGCTGGCGGCGTCGAAACGAGCGGGTCGTTGGCGCGGTCGGCCTGCTTGATGATGCGCAAGGCGTCGCTGATGGCTAAGCTCGTGGCAGCGTCGATCACGGGCTTGTCGATGGTGGCCGCTGGCAGGAAGATGGCGTCCGCCATGCTCACCGCGCCATTCGGCGCCAGCAGGGTCACGCCGCTGCGCTGGCGGTTGATGCGCACGCCGGTGGCGCCCGTGATGCTGCCCGTTTTCGCCAGCACGCTCATGCTGGCCGCCGCCGGCAAGGTGACGCTGGCCGTATCGGCGAAGCGCACATTGCGTTCAGCGCTGGCGGACACATTGCCGCCGCTGGCGACCTTGGCATTACCGCTGAGAACGATGTCGCCGCCAGCCACCAGGCTGACGTCGCGCGCCGCCAGCAACTGCGCGCCCTCGCCCAGCAGCACGTCCGTGCTGGCATTGAGCGCGATATCGCTGCCCTGGAGCGTGCCGCTCACCTTGACGGGGCTGTGCGCCGTCAAGGCGACGTTGCCGCCATTCGCATTGATATCGCCGGCCACGATGCCGCCCGTGTTGTCGATGGCGATGTTGCCCGCGCCCGTGACGAGCGTGCCCAGTGTCAACTGGCCGGGCGCCGATGTATTGTTCAGCACGATACCGCCGCCTGCACTATTGCTGGCATTAAAACTGCCCACCTGGTTGCCCGAGTTGCCCAGCACGATGCCATTGCGCGCCTGCGCGTTCAGGCTGCCCGCTGCCAGCGCGCCATCCTGGCCAATGGCGCCGTTGCGTGCCGTCAGCTGCACGTCGTTCGCCGCCAGGCTGGCGAAGCGCAAGTCGCCCGCCGCCTGCGTGATGGCCAGCTGGCCCGCCAGGCGGATGGCGCCTGCAAGCTGGCTGAAGCTGTTGGCAACGAGCAAGTTCCCACTGCCGCTCAACACGCCGCCACCCTGGGCATAGCGGTCGGCCGACAAGCTGCCGTTCAGCAGCAAGCTGCCGCCGTTGATTTCCAGGCTGGCCAGCAGCGAGCGGTCCAGCACGCTGTCGCCGAGACTCAAGCTGCCGCCCGTCAACAGCAAGCCAGACGCCGAATTCAGATTTTTCAGGATGGTGTTGCCGGCCGCCGCGCTGTAGGTGACGATGCCGCTGCTGTTGGAAAAATCGACGGCGACCACGTTGGCGCCTTCCGGCACCACGCCGCCATCCCAGTTGGCGGCGTCGCTCCACAAGCCATTGCCGCTGCCGATCCAGGTCGACAGCTGCTTTTGCGCAATATTCGCCTGCGCCGTGCCGCCTGTCGTTTCCAGCGTGTAGTTGCCCGCGTCGGCACCCGCCAGGCGGAAGCCGCTGGCCGTCACCAGCTTGCCCGTGCCAGCGTTCTTATCGGCAAAACTGCCGCTGCCGCCCACGACGCTGACCACGTCCTGGCCCAGCACGCCGTTCGCCGTGGCGCTGACCATGGCGCTGGTGCTGCCGTCATAGATTTTATTGCCGGCGCTTAATCCCGACAGGGTCAGGCTGGCCGGCGTAATGCTGGCCAGCAAGCCCGTCGGCAAGACGACAAAGTAATTGCCCGCGTCGCTGCCGGCCAGTTCCGCACCGTACAAGGTCACGGCCTTGCCCGCTCCGACGTTCTTGTCGGCAAAGCTGGCCGCTGCCAGGACGCTGATGCTGTCGCCAGCGAGGCGATCATCACCCAGGGTCACCGTGGCGCCCGTCGTGCCATCGTAGACTTTGTTGCCAGCCACGCCCGACAGGTTCAATGCGCGCGCCGCGATGTCGGCCGTCGTGCTGCCGCTATTGCTAACTAACACATAGTTGCCCGCATCCTGGCCACCCAAGGCCACGTTCGTCACGCTGACATTCTTGCCAGCGCCCGCATTCTTGTCGCCAAATGCCGCAGTGCCCGTCACCGTCAAGGCGTCGCCGCCGATGCGGTCGTCGCCGATATGGACGCCGGCAGCAACGGTGCCGTCGTAGGTCTTGTTGACGCCGCCAAAACTGACGTTCAGGGTGCGCGCCGCGATGTCGGCCGTCGTGCTGCCG
>CAUSDR010000087.1:0-15834 GCA_963530105.1 uncultured Janthinobacterium sp. | reverse complement strand
CTGCGGTCCGCCCCCTGCGTGGGACTGGGCTGGTTGAAGCAGGCCACGATACTGGCCTTGCCCAGGGTGCCCTGCCACACCCCTTGCACGGGCGCATCGGCGGCCATGGCGGGATGCAGGGCGGGCAGGGACAGACATACGAACAAAAAGCGGCGCATCGGGTTTTCCTGTGATTGGCGATGGCCGATTCTACATGGCCGCGCCAATGATGCGCCGCACGTCATTTACGCGCGGGGCCGCTCCTGCGCCACCACCGCCATCGCCGCACCCAGGTACTGCAGCATGGCGCCGTCGACGAAGCTGCCTTCCATCAGGCGCGGTTCCTGCTGGTGCGCCTGGCGCAATTTCAGCTGCGTGGCGGGGTCCGTGCCCGCATAGGAGCGGAACAGGTCCAGCCAATGCCGCGCCAGCTGCAGCACGGCCGGGTCGGTGGGCGGCGTGCGCGCATCCATGGCGGCGCGCACGGCGGCGATCAGGTCCGGCCATTCGCCCGAGCGCTTGCCATAGTTGGCCGCCAGGTGCGCGTATTCCTGCTCGTTCAGGAAGGGCCGGTACAGCGCCATGCGCGAGGCATTGAAGGCGGCCAGGATGAACTGCATCAGCTGCGCATCGATGCTGGTCGTGTGCTGCATGGATGGCTCCTGCGCATGCATGGCGTTCAGGCGCGCGAACAGGCCAGGATGGGCGCCCGTGTCGCGCACCAGCTTGACCATCCATTCCGTGCCCAGCGCCTGCGCCCGCGCATCGTCGGGAGCGGCGCCCGTTGCCTGCAGGGCGCGCACCCTGGCGACGAGCGCCTGCCATTCCTGTTCCACGGCGCTGTCTGTCAGCAGCGGCAGTTGCCGCAATTCTTCGGGGGTAAAGTATTTGTCGTACATGGTCATCAACTCCATTGTGGTGAGCCACTCGGCCAGCTCCGGTTCCTGTCCCTGCGCCAGCTGCGTTTGCAGGCCGCGCAGGCGTTCGCGCAGGGTGGAAGCCTGCGCGATCTGCTGGTCCAGCATGGCGATCTGCTGCGCCACGATGGAGGCCAGGGGAAGCTCGGGGCCGGCGAGTGCGGTGGCGATATCGGCCAGCGACAGCCCGAACCTGCGCAGCGCCATGATCCGGTGCAGCCGGTCCATGTCGCCACGCTGGTACAGGCGGTAGCCGGCCTGCGTGCGCGCCGAGGGCGAGAGCAGGCCGATGCTGTCGTAATGGTGCAGGGTGCGGATGGTCAGGCCCGTCAGCCTGGCCAGTTCGCCGATTTTCAACAGCATGGGATGCTCCTTTCCTGGTGCGTGCCTGCAGAATCGCGCCTGACGCCACGTCAGGGTCAAGCGCGAATGTAGCATTGCGCGGTGCTGGCCGTGAAAAAATGTCGAAAAAGAATCCGTTGACCTGCATTTTTTTGTACGGTATATTTATAAAACCGAATTACGCATTCCCGCAGCAGCCGTGGCGCAACCCGCTCCGCGGCAGGGGACGGCAGATCGGCAACATGGAAATACGGAACAACCGTTGTGCGGCGCAGCACGAAAGCCAGTTGGATACCTTCCATGGCAAGCGAGGCGCCATCAGCAGGACTGGAAAGACAATCCGCACAGACGGATTTTTTTCACAGTTTGTTTGTACGTTAAATATAATATGCCGTCGGCCAAGACCGGCGGCAAGAGAGACAACCATGATGAAAAGTATCGTTTGCGATACGCCGGGCAGCTTGCGCATGGAGCGGCGGCCCGTGCCCGTGCCGGCCGACGGCGAAGTCCTGCTGCGCATCCGCCGCATCGGCATCTGCGGCACCGACATGCATATCTTCCGCGGCACCCAGCCTTTTCTCAGTTATCCGCGCGTCATGGGCCATGAGCTGTCCGGCCACGTGGTCAGCGCGCCGGCCGGCTCGCGCCTGGCCGAGGGCGACCAGGTGTACGTGATGCCGTATCTGTCCTGCGGCAGCTGCGTCGCCTGCCGCCAGGGCAAGACCAACTGCTGCACGCGCATCGAAGTGCTGGGCGTGCACCGCGATGGCGGCATGAGCGAATACCTGGCGCTGCCAGAGCGCTTCGTCTTCCGGACGGAAGGCCTTTCGCTCGACGACGCGGCCATGATCGAATTTCTCGCCATCGGCGCGCATGCCGTCACGCGCGGCGCCGTGGCGGCGGGCAAGCGCGTGCTGGTGGTGGGCGCAGGCCCCATCGGCATGGCGGTGATGCTGTTTTCCGCGCTCAAGGGCGCCGACGTGACGGTGCTCGACGCGCGCGCCGACCGCCTGCGGTTCTGCCGCGAAGCGCTGGGCATCGCGCGCACGGTGGAACTGGGCGCCGACGACAAGGCGCTGCTGGCCGCCTGCACGGACGATGAATTCTTCGATGTGGTGTTTGATGCCACCGGCAATATCGCGGCCATGGAACGGGGCCTGGAATTCGTCGCCCATGGCGGCACCTACGTGCTGGTGTCCATCGTGCGCGACCGCCTGTCGTTTTCCGACCCTGAATTCCACAAGCGCGAAACCACCTTGCTGGGCAGCCGCAACGCCACGGCGGAGGATTTCGAGGAAGTGGTGGCGGCCATGAAGGCGGGGCTGGTGCCGACGGCGCTGCTCAATACGCACCGCACCACGCTCGACGATTTTACGGGCGTGCTGGAACACTGGATGCAGCCGTCGGCTGGCGTCATCAAGGCCATCGTCGAGGTCTGAGATGCGCTACCTTTCCCACCGCCAGCCCGCTTGCAGCCAAGCCGCAGCAGCGTGCCTGTTCCACGCGATATCGACTAAAATGCCAACTTATTCCACTTTCCCTTTCGCTGACATAGCGCCCGCACCCTTCCATGTCAAAACCCGCCACCGTCTTCAAGCGCAGCACCAATCTGCTACTGCAATTTCTCGCCGAGAATGTCGCGGTGGGCGAGATGCTGCCGACGGAGCAGTACCTGACGACCATCTGCCAGGGCAGCCGCACGGCGATCCGCAGCGCGATCGCGTATCTGTCGACGCGGCGCCTGATCAGCAGTCCGGCGGAGCGGCGCTTGCTGCGCAAGCCGATACCGGGCGACTACTTCGACATCGCCGAGCTGCAGTCGGGCGCCGAACGCATCCAGCAGGTGCTGATGGAGCGCGTGTACCAGCGCGACATGCCGCCCGGCGCGGAGTTTTCGGAAGCGGAGCTGGCGCGCGAGGCGGGCGCCAGTACCGTCAGCGTGCGCGAATTCCTGATCGGCTTTTCGCGCTTCGGCCTGATCGAAAAGAAGCCGCGCGGCGGCTGGCGCCTGTGCGCGTTCGACCGCTCGTTCGCCACGGAGCTGGCCGACATGCGGCGCATGTTCGAGATGGCGGCCGTGGAGCAGTTTGGCACCTTGCCGCCGGGCGATCCGGCGTACGCGGAGCTGGCGCGCCTGATACGCCAGCACGAGAAGCTGGCGGCGAAGATCGACACGCGCCACAACGCGTTTCCGGCGCTGGACCGCGAGTTCCACACCTTCCTGATCGGACTGCTCAACAACCGCTTCGCGCAGGGTTTCTACGATATCGTCTCGTTTGTCTTCCACTATCACTACCAGTGGGACAAGGGCGAGGAAAAGGGCCGCAACAAGTATGCGGTGCAGGAGCACCTGGCGATCCTGCGGGCGCTGGCCGAGCACGACGTGCCGAAGGCGCTCGAATGCATGAAGTCGCACCTCAATTCCTCGCGCAGCACCATGCTCGAATCGATCATCACGCGCGAAAAGCTGACCCAGCCCGGCGCCTAGGCGCTTTCGACGCAGCGGCAGGGGAGGTGCGGCCATGAACGCCAGCACGCCACCAAGCCTGCTGCTGATGTCGGCCGACGACAATTGCCTGATCGCCCGCACGGCCTTGCGGCGCGGCGACAGCGTCAGCATCGACGGCGCCGCCGTGACCCTGGCGCACGATATCCAGCTCGGCCACAAGGTGGCGCGCCGCGCGCTGGCCGTGGGCGACAAGGTGCTGCGCTACGGCGCCCTGATCGGCAGCATCACGGCGCCCGTCGCCATCGGCGAACATATCCATACGCATAATCTGGAAAGCGACTACATCCCCACGTTTACCCTGGGCCAGGACGGCCACCACTTCCTGGACAAGGACGCCACGCCATGAACGCTCCCCTGACAAACCTGCCCTTGTCGGGCTACCTGCGCGCCGACGGCCGCAAGGGCATTCGCAATATCGTGGTGGTGGCCTACATGGTCGAATGCGCGCACCACGTGGCGCGCCAGATGGTCAATGCCTTCCCCGGCCAGTCCGTGCACCTGATCGGCTTCACGGGCTGCTTCCCGAACGAATACGCGGACCAGGTCATGCGCCGCCTGCTGACGCACCCGAACGTGGGCGCCGTGCTGCTGGTGTCGCTGGGCTGCGAAGGCTTCAACAAGTATGGCTTGAGCAGCGCCGTGGCCGACAGCGAGCGTCCCGTGCACACGATTACCATCCAGGAAAACAGCGGCACGCGCCCCAGCGTGCGCAGCGGCGTGGAATGGATAGGCTGGGCCCTGGAACACCTGGCGGGCCAGGTGCGCGTGCCGATGGCGCTCGACGAACTGGTGGTCGCCACCATCTGCGGCGGCTCCGACAGCACCAGCGGCATCACGGCCAATCCGGCCGTCGGCGTGGCCTTCGACACCCTGATCGCCGCCGGCAGCCCCTGCATCTTCGAAGAGACGGGGGAGCTGGTCGGCTGCGAATACCACATGCAGCGGCGCGCCGTCAGCCCGGCGCTGGGCGACGCCATCGTCGAGACGGTGGCCAAGGCCGCGCGCTACTACACCATCATGGGCCATGGCAGCTTCTCGCCGGGGAACGCGGACGGCGGCCTGACCACGCAAGAGGAAAAATCGCTGGGCGCCTATGCCAAGAGCGGCTCGTCGCCCATCGTCGGCATCCTGAAACCCGGCGACCAGCCGGCCGGCGGCGGCCTGTACCTGCTCGACGTGGTGCCGGACGGCGAACCGCGCTTCGGCTTTCCGAATGTCTCGGACAACGCGGAAATCGTCGAACTCATTTCCTGCGGCGCGCACATCACGCTGTTTACCACGGGCCGCGGCTCCGTCGTCGGCTCGGCCATCTCGCCCGTGATCAAGGTGTGCGCCAACCCGCAAACCTTCGAGCGCCTGGCCGACGACATGGATGTCAACGCCGGCAAGATCCTCACGGGTGACGCGACCCTGGAGGAAGTGGGCGCCGAGATCGTCGACGCCGTGCTGCGCGTGGCCAACGGGGAAGCGAGCCGCTCGGAAGACCTGGGACACCAGGAGTTCGTGCTGACGTATAAACAATTCGACGCGGCGGGGCCAGGCTGTTTCCCGCTGCGCGCTGCCTGAGGTAGCCATGATGAACGTGACACAACGTCGTACCCTGCCGCGCGGCGGCTTGTCGCTCCCCTGCATCGGCATGGGCTGCGCCCCGCTGGGCGGCCTGTACCAGCCTGTCAGCGAAGCCCAGGCGCGCGCCACGCTCGATGGCGCCTGGGACGCGGGCGTGCGTTTTTTCGACACCGCGCCGTTCTACGGCTACACCCTGTCCGAGCGCCGCCTGGGCGCCGCGCTGCGCGGCCGGCCTCGCGAGCAGTTCGTCATCAGCACCAAGGTGGGGCGACTGATGCAGCCCGATGACGGCGTGCTGCCCGGCGCCGACGGCTTTGCCGCGCCGCTGCCATTCCGCCCGCATTTCGACTACAGCTACGATGGCATCCTGCGCTCGCACGACGACAGCCTGCGGCGCCTGGGAATGGAACGCATCGACATCCTCTTCGTGCACGACATCGGCAATGTCACGCATGGCGACAAGGACGGCCAGTACTGGCGCCAGCTGACGCAGGGCGGCGGCTTTCGCGCGCTCGACGAGCTGCGCGCCAGCGGGCAGGTGGCGGCCGTGGGCCTGGGCGTCAACGAGACGGACGTCATCGTACGGGCGATGGCGGAGTTCGACCTCGATTGCACCTTGCTGGCCGGCCGCTACACCCTGCTGGAGCAGGAATCGCTGTCGCCGCTGCTGGACCTGTGCGTCGAACGGGGCAACGCCATCGTCGTCGGCGGCCCGTTCAACTCGGGCGTGCTGGCCGGGAATGGCAAATTCAATTACGCCGATGCGCCCGCCGAGATACTGGAAATCGTCGCCCAGCTCGACGCCGTCTGCCGCAAGTTCGGCGTGCCGCTGCAGGCGGCCGCGCTACAATTCCCGCTCGCCCATCCGGCCGTGGTGTCGTGCATTCCGGGCGGGCAGGACCTGGCGCAGCTGCGGCAAAACCTCGCCTGGTTTGGCGTGCCGCTGCCCGACGCATTGTGGCTGGCGCTGCTGCGCGCTGGCCTGATCGACGAGCGCGCGCCCGTGCCGCTGCGCGCGCCATTCCTGGCGGCCACCGCATGATGCGCATCGACGCCCACCAGCATTTCTGGCAGCTGGCCGCGCGCGCCGGCGCCTGGCCGCCGCCAACGCTGGCCGCCATCCACCGCGACTTCGCGCCGCGCGACCTGGCGCCGCTGCTGGCGCGCCACGGCATCGCCGGCACGGTGCTGGTGCAGTCGCTGCCGTCGGAAGCCGATACGGACTGGCTGCTGGCGCTGGCCGCGGACAGCGCCTTCATCCGCGCCGTGGTGGGCTGGACCGACCTGCTGGCGCCCGATGCGCCCGCGCGGATCGCGCGCCTGGCGGCGCAGCCCAGGCTGAAAGGCTTGCGGCCCATGCTGCAGGACCTGGCCGACGACGGCTGGATCGCCAATGCCGCGCTGGCGCCGGCGCTGGCCGCCATGGCGTCGCACGGCTTGCGTCTCGACGCGCTGGTCTTGCCGCGCCATTTGCCCGCCTTGCTGCAATGCGCGCGCGCCCATCCCGCCTTGAATATCGTGATCGACCACGCGGCCAAGCCGCCCATCGCCGCTGCCGCCTTTGGCGCCTGGCGCGAAGACATGGCACGGCTGGCGGCGCTGCCGAACGTGTACTGCAAGCTGTCCGGCATGGTGACGGAAGCGACAGCGGCGTGGAATGTCGACGACCTGCGTCCGTACGTATCGCACGTGCTCGATGCGTTTGGCAGCGAGCGCGTGATCTGGGGCAGCGACTGGCCGGTGGTCGAACTGGCGGGCGGCTACGACGCCTGGCTGGCGGCCAGCGAGGCCTTGCTGGCGCACTTGCCGCTGGCCGAGCGCGCACGCATCTTCGGCTTGAACGCGCTGCATTTCTACGCCATGGAATAGGGGAGCAGCATGCAAAGAATGGGAATGGTCATCGGCATCGCGCCCGAGCGCATCGATGAATACAAGGCGCTGCACGCGGCTGTCTGGCCGCAGGTGCTGGAGCGGCTGCGCCAGGCGCACGTGCGCAATTATTCGATCTTCCTGCGCCAGCCGGAAAACCTGCTGTTCGGCTACTGGGAATATCACGGCAGCGATTTTTCCGCCGACATGGCGGCCATCGCCGACGACGCGCAGACGCGGCGCTGGTGGACCTTCTGCGCGCCGTGCCAGCTGCCGCTGGACTCGCGCGCCGAGGGCGAGCACTGGGCGATGATGGAACACGTATTTCACATGGCCTAGGCCGATAAAAAAGGAGACAACATGACAGGCAGACTGCAAGGGAAAACCGCGCTGCTGACAGCCGCCGGCCAGGGCATCGGCCGCGCCACGGCCGAAGCGTTCGTGCGCGAAGGCGCCACCGTGATCGCCACGGATATCAACCAGGCGCAGCTCGATGCGCTGAAGGAGCAGACGGGATGCGTCATCCGCCGGCTCGACGTGACCGACGGCGCGGCGATCACCGCGCTGGTGAACGAGATCGGCGACGTCGACATCCTGTTCAACTGCGCGGGATTTGTCGACGGCGGCACCATTCTCGATTGCGACGATGCGGCGTGGGACCGTTCCTTCGAAATCAACGCCCGCTCCATGTACCGGCTGATGCGCGCCGTGCTGCCCGGCATGCTGGCCAGGGGCGGCGGCTCCATCGTCAACATGGCGTCGGTGGCGTCGAGCGTGAAGGGCGCGCCGAACCGCTTTATTTACGGCACCACCAAGGCGGCCGTGGTGGGCATGACCAAGGCGGTGGCGGCGGACTTCGTCACACGCGGCGTCCGCTGCAACGCCATCTGCCCCGGCACCATCGAGTCGCCGTCGCTGCAGGAGCGCATCGCCGCGCAGGCGGCGGCGACGGGCGCCAGCATCGATGACGTGCAGGCCGCCTTCGTGGCGCGCCAGCCCATGGGCCGGGTGGGCCGCGCCACGGAAATCGCCGCGCTGGCCGTGTACCTGGCCTCCGACGAATCGGCCTTCACCACCGGCATGGTCCATGTGATCGACGGCGGCTGGTCCAACTGATGTCACCCGGCTAAACCTGCCGCGCGCCGTGAAAGGCGCGAGGCTGTTCGATCTCGAATTTTTTGTTTGCTGTTCACTTGAAAGTTGAATGATGAAACTGATGCGTTATGGCGCCAAGGGCGCGGAAAAACCGGCACTGATCGATGAAAATGGCGCCGTGCGCGACCTGTCCGGCGTGCTGCCCGATATCACGGCCGCCACCCTGGGCAAGGATGGCCTGGCGACCCTGGCGGCCCTGCCGATCGATAGCCTGCCGCTGGTCGCCAGTCCGGGCCGCATCGCGCCGCCGTGGAAGGGACTGGGCAAGTTCATTTGCGTGGGCTTGAACTACGCCGACCACGCGGCCGAATCGGGCATGGCGGTGCCCGCCGAGCCGGTGCTGTTCATGAAGGCCAGCAGCGCCGTCATCGGCGCCAACGACGCCGTCGTGCTGCCGCGCGAGTCACGCAAGAGCGACTGGGAAGTGGAGCTGGGCGTCGTCATCGGCACCACCGCGCGCTATGTCAGCGAGGAAGACGCCCTGTCCCACGTGGCCGGCTACTGCGTGGTCAACGACCTGTCCGAACGCGAGTACCAGCTGGAACGGGGCGGCCAGTGGGACAAGGGCAAGGGCTGCGACACATTCGGCCCGATCGGCCCGTGGCTGGTCACGAGCGACGAAGTGGCGGACCCGCAAAACCTGGGACTGTGGCTGGAAGTGAACGGCAAGCGGGTACAGGATGGCAATACCCGGACCATGGTCTTTGGCGTGGCGAATCTGGTCAGCTACATCAGCCGCTTCATGACGCTGTACCCGGGCGACATCATCAGCACGGGCACGCCGCCGGGCGTGGGCATGGGCCAGAAGCCGGCTGCCGTGTACCTGAAACCGGGCGACACCATGCGCCTGGGGATCAGCGGGCTCGGTGAACAGCAGCAGACGGTGCATGCCTGGAATCCGCAGCTGATCGACGGCTGACGGCAGCACCAGACTGGCGCGCCGCCCAGCATGCACAGACATGGGCGCGCCGGCTTATCGCAGTGGAGGAGACACGATGCATCAATCCGAAGAGATACTGTCGCTGAACAAGGTGAGCAAGCGCTTTCCCGGCGTGCTGGCGCTCGACAACGTCAGCTTCAGCCTGCGCAAGGGCGAGGCGCACGCGCTGTGCGGCGAGAACGGGGCCGGCAAATCGACCCTGATGAAAGTGATGAGCGGCGTGTACCAGGCCGACGAGGGGGAGCTGGTCTACAAGGGCAAGGTGTGCCGCTTCACCTGCAGCGTGGACGCGGAGGCGGCCGGCATCGCCATCATTCACCAGGAACTGAACCTGATTCCGCACCTGAGCGTGGCGGAAAACATCTTCCTGTCGCGCGAACCCGTGCGCGGCATCTTCATCGACCGCAAGAAAATGCGCGCCGATGCGCAGGCCCTGCTGGACCGCCTGAAGCTGCGCATCGATCCGCGCCAGCTGGTGAAGAACCTGTCCTGCGCGCAGCAGCAGATGGTGGAAATCGCCAAGGCGCTGTCGCTTAACACGGAAGTGCTGATCATGGATGAACCGACGTCCTCGCTGACGGAAAGCGAGACGGGGCAGCTGTTCGACATCATCAATGAACTCAAGCGCAACGGCGTGAGCGTGGTCTACATCTCGCACCGGCTGGAGGAAATGCAGCACATCATCGACCGCGTGACGGTGCTGCGCGACGGGAAATTTGTCTGCACCGAGGATTTCGCCGCCACCACGCTCGACGCCATCGTGGCGAACATGGTGGGCCGCACGCTCGACGAGAAATTCCCCGAGCGCGTGTCGCAGCCGACCGGCGACGTGCTGCTGCGCGTGACGGACCTGCACCGCAAGGATGTCTTCGGGCCGCTCAGCTTTGATTTGCGGCGCGGCGAAATCCTCGGCTTTTCCGGCCTGATGGGCGCCGGGCGCACGGAGGTGGCGCGCGCCATTTTCGGCGCCGATCCGCTCACCAGCGGCGCGATCCACCTGGGCGACGCGGCCATCAGCATCGGCAGCCCGATCGACGCCATCGGCCACGGCATCGCCTATCTGTCGGAAGACCGCAAGAGCCATGGCCTGGCGGTGCGCATGTCGGTGGCCGCCAATCTCACGCTGACGAATGTGTCGGCGCTGTCGAACCGTTTCGGCTTCATCGATTTCGCGAAAGAGGAAGCGGTGGCGCAGCAGTACATCGCCGCGCTGGGCATCAAGACGCCGCACTCCAGGCAGATCGCGCGCAACCTGTCGGGCGGCAACCAGCAAAAGATCGTCATCAGCAAATGGCTGTACCGCGAATCGAAAATCATCTTTTTCGACGAACCCACGCGCGGCATCGACGTGGGCGCCAAGTTCGCCATCTACCAGCTGCTCGACAAGCTCGCCGCCGAAGGCATCGGCGTGGTCCTGATCACGTCCGAACTGCCCGAGATCATGGGCATGACGGACAGGGTGGCCGTGTTCCACGAGGGGCGCATCAGCGGCATCGTCAACACGCGTGAATCATCGCAGGAAGAAATCATGCATCTCGCCTCGGGGCGCGTCATCAGTCCCACCCCTGGCCAGGCGGCAGTCCATTAAAAAAAGAAAGCTGACAATAATGAACAAAGAACGGATCCAAAAATTCGCCGCGCTGGGCAGCCTGTCCCTGCTGCTGCTGGTATTTTCCCTCACCAGCGATGCCTTTTTCTCCGTCAGCAATGGCATGAGCGTGGCCCTGCAGGTGACTTCGATCGCCTACCTGGGCATCGCCGCCACCTGCGTCATCATCACGGGCGGCATCGACCTCAGTTCCGGCTCCGTGCTGGCGCTGGCCGGCGTGGCCGCGGCGCTGCTGGTCAAGAGCGGCGTGCCGGTGCCGGTCGCCATGTTGGGAGGCATCGTGGTGGGCGCCATGTGCGGCGCCGTGAACGGCTTTTGCATCACGCAATTGAAACTGCCGCCCTTCATCGCCACCCTGGGCATGATGCTGATCGCGCGCGGCCTGGCCCTGCAGGTGACGGGTGCGCGCGCCATCTCGGGCCTGGGCGAATCGTTCGGCGAACTGGGCAACGGCGTCTTGTGGCGCATCGAGCGCGACACGGGCGGCCCGTTTCCCGAGGTGGTCTTTCCCGGCATTCCGTATCCCGTGGTGCTGATGGTGGTGATCGCGGTGGCCGTGTCCGTCATGCTCAGCCGCACCACCTTCGGCCGGCATATCTACGCCGTCGGCTCGAACGCCGAGGCGGCCCGCCTGTCCGGCGTGAAGGTCAGCCGCGTCACCCTGCTGGTGTACACCCTGTCGGGCGCCTTGTCCGGCCTGACGGGCTGCGTGCTGATGTCGCGCCTGGTGACGGCGCAGCCGAACGAGGGCGTGATGTACGAACTCGATGCGATCGCCAGCGCCGTCATCGGCGGCGCTTCGCTGATCGGCGGCATCGGCACCATTTCCGGCACCGTCATCGGTTCCTTCGTCATCGGCATCCTGCGCAATGGCTTGAACATGAACGGCGTATCGAGCTTTATCCAGCAAATCATTATCGGACTGGTCATCTTGCTGACCGTCTGGATCGATCAGAAGCGCAACCGCGCCTGAGGCAGTGCAGCAACGCAGTCTTACCTATAAATCTATAATTAAATGAGGACGACAATGAAAACCATCCAAGCCTTGAACACTATCCTGCTCGGTCTGTCGACCGCGGCATTTGCCCTGAGCTCCAGCGCCGCCGCGGCCGCGCCGGGAGAAATCGCCGTGATCGTCAAGACGACCAATTCGAACTACTGGCAGAACGTGAAGAAGGGCGCCTCCGCCAGCGCCGCCGATGCCAAGGGCTATACCATGACGTTCCAGGGGCCGGCGTCGGAATCGGCCATCGCCGACCAGGTCAGCATGGTGGAAAACGCCGTCACGCGCAAGGTGGCCGGCATCGTGCTGGCAGCCTCGGACCCGGACGCGCTGGTGCCGGCCCTGAAAAAGGCGTGGGAAGCGAAGATCCCCGTGGTGCTGATCGATTCGCTGGTGGCCGACAGCGGCAAGCGCTATTACCAGTCCTTCCTGTCGACCGACAATGAGGCGGCGGGCGAGCAAAGCGCCAAGGCGCTGATCTCGCAGGTGGGCAAGACGGGCAAGATCGCCGTGATGTCGTATGTGGCAGGCGCGGGGTCCGAAACGGGCCGGGTGGGCGGCTTCAAGCGCTATATCGAAAAGAATTCGCAGCTGCAGATCGTCGGCACGTACTACTCGCAGTCGCAGATGGCGACGGCGCTGAACCAGACCACCGACGTGCTGGCGTCGAACCCCGACCTGAAGGGGATTTTCGGCGCCAACGAGCCGACGGCGGTGGGCATGGGCCGCGCCATCGCGCAGGCGGGCAAGGCGGGCAAGGTCATCGCCGTGGGCTTTGACGGCAACGAGGACCTGAAGAACTTCGTCAAGGATGGCATCCTGTATGCGACGGCAGTGCAGGGGTCGTATTCCATGGGCGCGCTGGGCGTGAAAACCGTGGTCAGCCTGATCGAAGGCAAGAAGGTCGCGCCGTTCGTCAACACGGGCGTGGTGATCGTCACCAAGGCCAACGTCGACCTGCAGGAAGCGAAGAACGTGCTGTACTGATCGTCACATTCTCAGATCCTCAGATCCTCAGATCGTCAGGCGCTGGCGCAACTCCTGCAGCAGGCTGCCCGTCTTCGGCGTCAGCTGGCGCGCCAGCGGCCATGCCAGGTACAGCGGCAGGCCTGGCGTGGCCAGCTGCGGCAGCACGGCGACGATGGCGCCTGACGCCAGGTGTTCTTCCACCAGCCATGTGGCCAGCTGCGCCACGCCCAGGCCTGCCAGCACGGCGGCCGTGCGCGCCTCGGCGTCGCCCACCGTCATGCGCGGCGCGGCCACGCGGTATTCCTGCTGGCCGCCAGTTTCTGCGTCGGGGAAGACCCAGGGCATGGGCGAAACGTCGCCGCGGCCGTAGGCGATGCAGTCGTGCCGCTCCAGCTCCGCGATGGAGGCGGGCGTGCCGCGCCGCGCCAGATAGGCGGGCGCCGCACACACGATCAGGCGTTCCGCGCCCAGCTGCATCTGGCCCAGCGCGGCGGGCCAGTGCGATGGCGCGCCGATGCGCACGGCGATATCGATGCGCTCCTCGAACAGGTCGACGAAGCGGTCGCTGAAGGCGATCGACGGCTGCAACCCGGGATACTGCGCGCACAGGGCCAGCAGCGCCGGCATGACGCGCAGGCGGCCGTACGAGGCGGGCACGCCGATGCGCACCTTGCCCGCCAGTTCCGTCGCGTGTTCGGCCAGGACGTCTTCCGCATCGGCCAGTTCCTGCAGCACGCGCTTGCAGGTGGCGTAGTAGGCGCGGCCCGCCTCGCTCAATTTCAGGCGGCGCGTGCTGCGCTCGAACAGGATCACGCCCAGCCGCTCCTCCAGCCGCGCCACGCTCTTGCTGACGGCTGAACTGCTCAGGTGCAGGTGCTCGGCCGCCCGCGTAAAGCTGCCAGCATCCGCCGTGGCCAGAAAAGGCGTGATGCCCTTCAAATGTTCCGATGAAAACATAATTAAGGAATTTTATTCACGAATGGAGTGAAATAGTATCGTGGATAAGAATTTACGTCGCGGATATGATGGGTTTTTCTTTTGGAGGCAACACTCATGCAACAACACGCCCTCATCATCGGCGCCAGTGGCGTCATCGGCAGCAACCTGGCCAGCCATCTGCTGGCGCAAGGCTGGCAAGTCACGGGCGTCTCGCGCGGCCGCACGCCCGTGCCCACCGGCTGCAGCGCCTTGCAGCTCGATGCGACGGATGGCGCGGCCGTCAGCGCCGCGCTGGCGGGCCTGGACGCCAGCCACGTCTTCTTCACGGCCTGGGCGCGCCAGGAAAATGAACAGGAAAACATCCGCGTCAACGGCGCCATGGTGGCCAACGTACTGGCCGCGCTGGGGCCTGCCGGCCACTTGCGCCATGCGGCCCTGGTGACGGGCCTCAAGCATTACCTGGGACCGTTCGACGCGTATGGCAAGGGCAGCGTGCCCGTGACGCCATTCCGCGAAGAGCAGGGCCGCCAGGACGTGGACAATTTCTACTATGAACAGGAAGACCGCCTGTTCGCGGCGGCCGCGCAACATGGCTTCACGTGGAGCGTGCACCGCCCGCACACCATCATCGGCTACGCGCTGGGCAACGCCATGAACATGGGATTGACCCTGGCCGTGTACGCCAACCTGTGCAAGGCCAGCGGCCAGCCTTTCGTCTTCCCCGGTTCGTCCGCGCAGTGGCATGGCTTGTCCGACGTGACGGATGCGGGCCAGATCGCGCGCCACCTGGCATGGGCGGCGGACAGCCCCGCCGCGCGCAATGAGGACTTCAATATCGTCAATGGCGACGTGTTCCGCTGGAAGTGGCTGTGGCCGCGCCTGGCCGCGTATTTCGGCATCGCGGCGGCAGATATGCCACAGGCGATGGCGCCGCTGGCCGGCCGCATGCAGGACGCCCCCGCGCAGTGGCGCGCCATCGCGCGGGAACATGGCCTGGTGGAGCCTGACATCGGCCGCCTCGCCTCATGGTGGCATACGGATGCCGACCTGGGACGGCCGATGGAAGTCATGACGGACATGGGCAAGAGCCGCAAGGCGGGCTTCCTTGATTACCAGGATACGCCGGAGGCGTTTTTCAAGCTGTTCGAGCGCCTGAAGGAAGAGCGAGTGATTCCGCGTTAAAGCGAAAAGCCAGGACCGGGGGCGGACGGGGACGCCGAGTCCCGCAGGGGCCGACCCCGCTACTTCGCCGTTGGGCTATTGAGGAGGCACCGCCAGGCCATGCGCCTTGCTTTCCTGCGCCCGCTGCCATTCCAGGCCCGGGCGGTCGACGCGAAATTGCAGCAGCCGTCCCTGTACCACTTCCGTCACGTAGGCCGTGCGGCCATCGGGGCCGCCGAAGGTGATGTTGCTGGGCTTGGCGCCGGGCACGCTGATCTCGCGCAGGATGCGCCCTTGCGGCGATAGCTTGACGACGCTGGCCTTGCCGTAGCGCGTCACGTACAGGTTGCCGTCGACGTCCACGCGCATGCCGTCCATGCCGAAATCGTCGAACTTGATGAGCAGGCGCTTGCCCGTCAGGGTGCCGTCCGCTTCGATATCGTAGGCCCAGATATTGCGCTGCACGCTTTCATTCACGTACAGGGTCTTGCCATCGGGGCTTACTTCGATGCCGTTGGCCGTGCCCATGGTGTCGAGCGCCAGGGTCACCGTGCCGTCCTGCGCGATGCGCCACACGCGGCCCGTGTTTTCCTTCCAGTTCGGATCGCTCGCATACAGCACGTCGTCCCGCGTGATGGCGATGTCGTTGGGCTGCGTCATGCGCGGCTCGCGCGCGTGGATGGTGAGCGCGCGCGTGGCCGGGTCGACCAGGTAAATCGTGTGCTCCATGTAGTCGGCCAGGTACATCTGCCCACGGCTGCCGAAGCGGATGCCATTGGCGATGCTGGTGCCGGGCAAGGTCAGCCACACTTCGCCGCTGCCGTCCGGGCGCACCTTGCCGATGGTTTGCTGGCGCGCGAAATTGACGGCATA
>CAUSDR010000086.1:0-15913 GCA_963530105.1 uncultured Janthinobacterium sp. | reverse complement strand
TGCGGCACGGCGCCGGACCAGCCGCGTGCCGCCACCTCGCGCATCAGGGCGCGCGCGTAATGGCTGTTCGACGAGCCTTCCAGGCCGTGGAACAGCACCACGAAGGGCTGGCCCGGCTGGCCATCGACCAGGTCGACGTCGACGAAGTCGCCATCGGGCGCTTGCCAGCGTTCGCGGCGGAAGGCCACGGCCGGCTTGTTGATGCACACGGCCGGATAAATCGTCTGCAGGTGGCCGCCAGGTAGCCAGAGCGGGGCGGCATAGGGCGCGTTGTGGATAAGAGGCAAAGGCATCAGTGCAGGATCTGCGCCCCCGCAATGTCCGCCGGCGCGCCGCCCGGGGCGATCGAGGCGTGGTGCAGCACGATGCGCCAGCCGCGCGGCGTTTTTACGTACACATTGGTGGCCAGCAAGTGCGCGGGCGCGCCATTTTCGCTGGTGACGCCTTCGATGACGGTGTGCACCGAGCTCATCAGATTATGCGTTTCATGCAGCTGCGCCGGCACGATGTGCAGGCCGCCGCCGGCCAGGATGGTTTCCCACGATGCGCGGATGGCGGCGTGGCCGATCAGGCGCGCACCGCCCGGGTGGATGCAGACGATTTCCTCGTCGTCGGCCCACAGCGCCATCAGCGCTTCGAGGTCGGCGCGGTGCAGCGCATCGTAGAACGCCGCTTCGACTTCCGCGGCGTTGCCATTGAGTTCCTTCAGACGTTTCATGACGACTCCGGGCTGGATCGGTATAGCGATGAGGCAAATAAAAACGGCGCGCTGGTGGCGCGCCGCTGGGCAGATTAATGGTGGCCGGCGCTGGCGCCTTCCTTCAGGGTGTAGGCCGTGCCGCAATACGGGCACTTGGCGATGCCGTCCTTGTTAAATTCCAGGAACACACGCGGATGCGACGACCACAGCGGCATGGCCGGGTTGGGGCAGTGGGCTGGCAAGTCTTTACTGTCGAGTTCGACCGCTGGCTGGGTGGGTTTTGTCATCTTGTCATGCTCCGTGAGGCTGTATGGAAGGAAGTCGGCGGCTGCCAAAAACACGATTTTAACGGATTCAGGCAGACAGCAAAAATCGTCGCTAAAATGTCGTCTTGACCATCTGCGGCTGCGGCGCGGTTTTTCGCGACAACATGGCCGCCGCAGCGCCACCCTGACTGGATTTGCCTTGCCGGTATCACCGTTGCGTCGCCTTGCTTCGCGCACCATTGTTGTGCAGTTACCACAGTCCGCCTGCCGGAGTCCCGCGTGAACGCCGCCGTCTCCACCCACGATGAGGGCGTGCTGAAGGATGCCTGGCGCGCCGGCCTGAAGCTGGGCGCGCCCAGCTTGCTGGGCATTGCCGCCTGGGGCATGGTGGTGGGCGTGGCCATGGTGAAAAGCGGCTTGACGGTGGCGCAGGCGGGGGCCATGACCCTGCTGGTGTTTGCCGGTTCCGCCCAGCTGGCGGCCTTGCCCTTGCTGGCCGCGCAGGCGCCCGTGTGGGTCATCTTCGCCACGGCGCTCGTCGTCAATTTGCGTTTTGTCATCTTTTCCGTGCTGCTGGCGCCGCATTTTGCCCACCTGCCGTGGCGCCAGCGCTTCGCGCTCGGCTATGTGGCCGGCGATATCACGGTGGGCCTGTTCCTGCAGCGCTACACGGACGAATCGCCGGACCCGGCCAAGCTGCCTTTCCTCAAGGGCTTGATCTACCCCAACTGGCTGGCCTGGCAGAGCGGTTCCTTCATCGGCATCGTGCTGGGCGCCGTCGTGCCGGCCGAGTGGGGCCTGGGCTTCGCGGGCACCCTGGCCATTCTATGCGTGACGATACCGCTGATCCCCGGCCGCGCGGCCCTGTGCGGCGTGCTGGTGGCGGGCACGGTGGCCGTGCTGGCGTATGGCTTGCCGTACAAGCTGGGCTTGCTGGTGGCCGTGCTGGTGGGCATGCTCAGCGCCATGGCCGTGGAAGAATTAACGGAAAAGTGGACAAAACGCCATGTTTGACAGCATCGACTGGGGCCGGCCTGACGTGTGGATCGCCATCGCCGTGCTGGCCGTGGCCACGGCCGCCACGCGCAGCACCTTCTGGCTGATCGGCCATCACATCGCCATTCCGCGCCGCGTGGGCGAGATGCTGCGCTACGCGCCGGCGTGCGCGCTGGCGGCCATCATCGCCCCCGACATGCTGATGGAGGGGCAGCAGGTGCACTTCGAGTTATCTAATTTAAAACTCTTGTCGGGCGTTGCCGCCACGATCTTTTTCGTGATTCGCCGCAATATGCTGCAAACCATCGTGTTTGGCATGCTGGTTTTCACGGGCTTGCGACTGTTGCATGTTTTTCAGTAAAGCAGGACAAATCGGCGATTTGGTCTGGTCATTGCGGTAAAATAGCGCACTTCCTTCCACTCGTCATCTGGATCGCCATGTCAGCTGTTCTCAACTTCATCCGTCTGCAAGATTTGATCGCCCAAAATGCACTGCAAGGCAAGCGCGTGTTTATCCGCGCCGACCTGAATGTCCCGCAAGATGACAGTGGCAAGATTACCGAAGACACGCGCATCCGCGCTTCGGTGCCGGCCATCCGCGCCGCCCTCGACGCGGGCGCCGCCGTGATGGTGACGTCGCACCTGGGCCGTCCGACGGAAGGCGAGTTCAAACCTGCCGACAGCCTGGCGCCCGTGGCGGCCCGCCTGTCCGAACTGCTGGGCCAGGAAGTTGCACTGAAACAAGATTGGATCGATGGCGCCGGCCTGGAATCGCTGGCCGCCGGCCAAGTGGTCTTGCTGGAAAACGTGCGCGTGAACAAGGGCGAAAAGAAAAACAGCGATGAGCTGGCGCAAAAAATGGCGGCATTGTGCGATATCTACGTCAATGACGCGTTCGGCACGGCCCACCGCGCCGAAGCGTCCACGCACGGCATCGCCAAGTTCGCACCCGTCGCCTGCGCCGGCCCGCTGCTGGCCGCCGAGCTGGACGCGCTGGGCAAGGCGCTGCACGCGCCGGCCCGCCCGCTGCTGGCCATCGTTGCCGGCTCGAAAGTGTCGAGCAAGCTGACCATCCTGAAAGCCCTGTCCGACAAGGTCGATAACCTGATCGTCGGCGGCGGCATCGCCAACACCTTCATGAAGGCCGTCGGCTTGAACGTCGGCAAGTCGCTGGTGGAAGCGGAACTCGTCGAGGAAGCGAAAGCCATCATCGACATCATGGCCAAGCGCGGCGCGCAAGTGCCGATTCCCGTCGATGTCGTGTGCGCCAAGGAATTCTCGCCAACGGCGGCGGCCACCGTCAAGGACGTGGCCGATGTGGCCGACGACGACATGATCCTCGATATCGGCCCGAAAACGGCAGCCCTGCTGGCGCAGCAGATCGCCGCCGCCGGCACCATCGTCTGGAACGGCCCCGTCGGCGTATTCGAGTTCGACCAGTTCGGCAACGGCACCAAGACCCTGGCCCTGGCGATTGCCGAATCGGCAGCGTTTTCCATTGCCGGCGGTGGCGACACCCTGGCGGCGATTGCCAAATACGACATTACCGATAAAATCAGCTATATCTCGACGGGCGGCGGCGCCTTCCTGGAGTTCCTGGAAGGCAAGACTTTGCCTGCCGTCGAAATCCTCATGCAGCGCGCCGGCTAAGGCGCGCCAGTTAGCAGTTCAGTACCAAGCGCAGCCTGATCGCTGCGCTTTTACCTTGCCGGGCGGCGCAGCCGCCAGGTCTTGCTCAGCTAGCGTCTTGTCGGCGCACAAGGAATCCTATGCCACGTGGTACAAAAATCGTAGCAACAATCGGCCCCGCCTCTACCGACCTCGATATCCTGGTCAAGATGATACGGGCGGGTGTCGACGTGGTGCGCTTGAATTTTTCCCACGGCAAGGCGCAGGACCATATCGACCGCGCGGCGCTGGTGCGCCTGGCCGCGCTCGAATGCGGCCGCGAAGTGGCCATCATGGCCGACATGCAAGGGCCGAAGATTCGTGTCGGCAAGTTTGAAAATTCCCGCATCCAGCTGGAAGCGGGCGACAAGTTCATCCTCGACGCCAAATGGGGTGAAAACGGCGAACTGGGCAACCAGGAGCGCGTCGGCCTCGACTACAAGGCCTTGCCGCGCGACCTGCACAAGCACGACGTGCTGCTGCTGAACGACGGCCTCATCGTCCTGATCGTCGAGCGCATCCACGGCAGCGAAATCCACACCACCGTGAAAATCGGCGGCGAGCTGTCGAACAACAAGGGCATCAACCGCCAGGGCGGCGGCCTGTCCGCGCCGGCGCTGACGGCGAAGGACATGGAAGATATCAAGACGGCCATGAGTTTCCAGGCTGACTATCTGGCTATTTCCTTCCCGAAATGTGCAACTGACATGGAAATGGCGCGCCAGCTGGCCAATATCGCGGGCGAACCGTACCACCACAAGCCGATGATGATCGCCAAGATCGAGCGCGCGGAAGCCATTCCTGCGCTGCAGGAAATCCTCGATGCCTCCGACGGCATCATGGTGGCGCGTGGCGACCTGGCGGTCGAGGTGGGCAACGCGGCCGTGCCGGCATTGCAAAAGCGCATGATCAAGATGGCGCGCGCCTCGAACAAGCTGGCCATTACCGCCACGCAAATGATGGAATCGATGATCGTCAACGCCGTGCCGACGCGCGCCGAAGTGTCCGACGTGGCCAATGCCGTGCTCGACGGCACGGATGCCGTCATGACGTCGGCCGAGACGGCCTCGGGCAAGTACCCGATCGAAACGGTGGAAATGATGGCCGCCATCTGCGTCGAGGCGGAGCAGTCCGAATACAACAAGCTCGATGCCGATTTCCTCAACGTCACGTTTACCCGCATCGACCAGTCGATCGCCTATGGCGCGCTGTTTACAGCCCACCATTTGCGCGTAAAAGCCATCGTGGCGCTGACGGAATCGGGTTCCACGGCCTTGTGGATGAGCCGCCACAGCATCGACACGCCGATCTACGCGCTCACGCCAAGTGTGACGACTTTGCGCAAAGCGGCGCTGTACCGCAATGTGCGGGCGTATCATCTGATGCAGAACGCCCCCAGCGCGCACGTGCTGAAACAGGCGGAAGATTTATTGGTGGAACAGGGCATCGTCAGGAAAGGCGACATGATCGTCGTCACCTGGGGCGAGCCCATGGGCCAGGTGGGCGGCACGAACGCCCTCAAGATTGTGAAGGTAGGCGACCTCGAATCAGTGCTGATGTGAGGTAAAGCATTCAGGCGCCGGCGCGGCGGTCTAGCACCAGCCGCGAAGCGCCGCAACGGTTTCTATTGTTATCTGGAGTATTACCATGTCTCTCGTATCCATGCGTCAACTGCTGGACCACGCCGCCGAAAACGGTTATGGCATTCCTGCTTTCAACGTCAACAACCTGGAGCAAGTGCAAGCCATCATGGCCGCCGCCGATGCCTTGAACTCGCCGGTGATCATGCAGGCGTCCGCTGGCGCGCGCAAGTACGCCGGTGAAGCATTCCTGCGCCACCTGATCGACGCCGCCGTCGAAGCGTATCCGCACATTCCCGTCGTCATGCACCAGGACCACGGCCAGTCGCCGGCCGTCTGCATGGCCGCCATCCGCTCGGGCTTCACGTCCGTGATGATGGACGGTTCGCTGGAAGCGGACGGCAAGTCCGTTGCCTCCTACGAATACAACGTCGAAGTGTCGCGCGAAGTGGTGAAATTCTCGCACGCCATCGGCGTGACGGTGGAAGCGGAACTGGGCGTGCTCGGTTCGCTGGAAACCATGAAGGGCGACAAGGAAGACGGCCACGGCGCCGACGGCCTGATGACCCGCGAGCAACTGCTGACGGACGTGGCGCAAGCGGCCGACTTCGTGCAGCGCACCCAGTGCGACGCCCTGGCGATCGCCATCGGCACCTCGCACGGCGCGTATAAATTCACGCGCAAGCCGACGGGCGACATCCTGGCCATCGACCGCATCAAGGAAATCCACGCGCGCATCCCGAACACCCACCTGGTGATGCACGGTTCGTCGTCGGTGCCGCAGGAATTGCTGGCCATCATCCGCGAATTCGGCGGCGACATGAAGGAAACCTATGGCGTGCCGGTCGAGGAAATCCAGGAAGGCATCCGTCACGGCGTGCGCAAGATCAACATCGACACGGATATCCGCCTGGCGATGACGGCCGCGATCCGCAAATACCTGTTTGAAAACCCGTCGAAATTCGACCCGCGCGACTACCTGAAGCCAGCCCGCCTGGCCGCCGAGCAGATCGTGCGCGCCCGCATGCAGGCATTCGGCTGCGAAGGCCAGGCATCGAAAATCAAGGCCATGCCACTGGAAAAAATGGCCGAGCGCTACAAGGCCGGCGAGCTGTCGCAGATTGTGAAGTAAAATTCTGTCTGGAACGGGCAGCAGGCATGCGCAGACAGCGTATCCCTGTGCCCGATTTTCTCGACCGGCGGGCTCCCTGCCTGCCGGTTTCGTTTCATCCAACTATTCCCCCGCTATGAACAGCCTCTATCAGACTTCCATCCATTCCCTGCCACTGCTGGGCCACGGCAAGGTCCGCGACAATTACGCCGTGGGCGACGACAAGATCCTGATCGTCACCACGGACCGCCTGTCGGCCTTCGATGTCGTCATGAACGAGCCTATCCCCGGCAAGGGCAAGGTCCTCAACCAGATGAGCGATTTCTGGTTCGAGAAACTGGGCCACATCGTGCCGAACCACCTGACGGGCGTGGCGCCGGAGTCGGTGGTGGCGCCGGAGGAAGTGGAACAGGTGCAAGGCCGCGCGGTGGTGGCCAAGCGCCTGAAGCCGATCATGGTCGAGGCGGTCGTGCGCGGCTACATCATCGGTTCGGGCTGGAAAGATTACCAGGAGACGGGCAGCATCTGCGGCATCGCGCTGCCAGCGGGCCTGCAACAGGCGGAAAAGCTGCCGGAGCCGATCTTCACGCCGGCCGCCAAGGCCGAGCTGGGCGAACATGACGAAAACATCAGCTTTGCCGAAATGGAACAGCGCATCGGTGCCGACCTGGCCGCCAAGATGCGCGACGTCGCCATCGCCCTGTACAAGACGGCCGCCGAATACGCGGCCACGCGCGGCATCATCATTGCCGACACCAAGTTCGAATTCGGCCTGGACGACAACGGCGTCATGCACCTGATGGATGAAGTGCTGACGGCCGACTCGTCGCGCTTCTGGCCTGCCGATTCCTACCAGCCAGGCATTTCGCCACCGTCGTTCGACAAGCAATTCGTGCGCGATTACCTGGAAACCTTGACCTGGGGCAAAACCGCGCCAGCGCCAGCGCTGCCAGCCGACGTCATCGCCAAAACCCAGGCCAAGTATTTTGAAGCCATCGAACGCCTGACGGGCGAGAAGCTGAAGGCATAAGATGGCAGAGCAAAACAAGCCATTGGTTGGCGTCATCATGGGCTCGTCCTCGGACTGGGACGTGATGCAGAACGCGGTTGCCATCCTGAAACAGTTTGGCGTGCCCTTCGAGGCGCAAGTCATTTCCGCGCACCGCATGCCCGACGAGATGTATGCGTACGCGAAAAGCGCGCGCGCGCGCGGCTTGCGCGCCATCATCGCCGGCGCCGGCGGCGCGGCCCACCTGCCCGGCATGGTGGCGGCGATGACCATCGTGCCCGTGCTGGGCGTGCCCGTGCCGTCGAAATACCTGCGCGGCGAAGATTCCATGCTGTCGATCCTGCAAATGCCCAAGGGCGTGCCGGTGGCTACCTTTGCCATCGGTGAAGCGGGCGCGGCAAATGCGGCGCTGACGGCGGTGGCGATGCTTGCCGCCAACGACGACGCCCTGGCGGAACAGCTCGAAGCGTTCCGCCTCACCCAGACCGCCGCCGCCAAGGCGATGGTCTTGCCGCTTGAATAATGTGTTTGAAAAATAATGAATAGTAAATCGACTTCCCCATTGCTGCCCGCCGCCCATCCATCGGCGTGGCTGGGCGTGATGGGCGGCGGCCAGCTTGGCCGCATGTTTGCCCAGGCCGCCCAGAGCATGGGCTATCAGGTTGCAGTGCTTGAACCTGTGCTGGAGCCGGCCGCCACCTGCCCTGCGGGGCAGGTGGCGCAGCGCCTGATCAATGCCGCGTATGACGACGTCGCCGGCCTCGACGCCCTGGCCGCCCAGTGCCTGGCCGTCACCACGGAATTCGAGAACGTCCCGGCCGGCAGCCTGTCGCGCCTGGCCAGCCACGTCTTCGTGGCGCCGAACGCCCATGGCGTGTCGGTGGCGCAAGACCGCATCGCCGAAAAGCGTTTCTTTGTCGACTGCGCCGCCAAGTCCGGCGTGCTGCCGGCGCCGCACATGGTCATCGCCACGCAGGACGATATCGACGCCATAGTCGACGACTTGCTGCCCGGCATACTGAAGACCGTGCGCATGGGGTATGACGGCAAGGGCCAGTTCCGCGTGCGCACGCGCGACGAGGTGCGCGCCGCCTTCGCCGAAATGGGCGAGGTGACTTGCCTGTTGGAAAAAATGCTGCCGCTGGCGTATGAAGTGTCCGTGCTGACGGCGCGCGGCGCGGACGGCGCCTCGGTCGTGTATCCGATCGCCGAAAACGTGCACCGCGACGGCGTGCTGTTTACCACCACCGTGCCGGGCCCGAACGTGTCCGGCGATTGCGCCGCCCGCGCGCAGCGCGCGGCGCAAGCCATGGTTGCCGAGCTTGGCTATGTGGGCGTGCTGTGCATCGAGTTTTTCGTGCTGGAAGACGGCAGCCTGGTGGTCAACGAAATGGCGCCGCGTCCGCACAACAGCGGCCACTACACGATGGATGCCTGCGTCACCAGCCAGTTCGCGCAGCAGGTGCGCGCCATGGCGCGCCTGCCGCTGGGCGACGTGCGCCAGCATTCGCCAGCCGTCATGCTCAACATCCTGGGCGACGCCTGGTTTGCCGACGGCAGCGATGCCGCCAGCGAACCGGCCTGGGACCGGGTGCTGGCGCTGCCGGGCGCCTGCCTGCATTTGTACGGCAAGGATGACCCGCGCCGTGGCCGCAAGATGGGCCATCTGACCCTGATCGCGCCCACCCTCGGGGAAGCCCAGCAGCGCCTGCACGACGCCTGCCTGATCCTGGGAATCGCACCGTGAGTTCCGCGCCAGACCAGCTGGAACTGGACCCGGCCGCGCTGCAGGCGGCCGCGGCCGTGCTGGAAGCGGGCGGCCTCGTCGCTTTCCCGACGGAAACCGTGTACGGCCTGGGTGCCGACGCGGAAAACCCGGCCGCCGTGGCGCGCATCTATGAAGCCAAGGGCCGCCCGTCCGACCACCCGGTGATCGTGCACGTGGCGCCCGGCGCCGACCTGGCGCACTGGTCCGACGACATGCCGCCCGAAGCGCAGCAGCTGGTGGCTGCCTTCTGGCCCGGCCCGCTGACCCTGATCGTCAAGCGCGCCGCGCATATTCCCGACGCCGTCTCCGGCGGCCAGGACACGGTGGGCCTGCGCTGCCCGTCGCATCCGGTGGCTATCGCCTTGCTACGCACCTTCAAGGGCGGCAAGGGCGGCCTGGCGGCGCCGTCGGCAAACAAATTCGGCAATGTCAGCCCCACCACGGCGCAGCACGTGCGCGACGAGTTCGTGGCGGAGCTGGACAGCGGCTTGCTGGGCGCGGTGCTCGATGGCGGCCAGAGCGACGTCGGCATCGAGTCGACCATCGTCGACCTGTCGCGGCTGGACACGCACGGCCCCGTGCTGTTGCGTCCTGGCCATATCAGCAGCGAGCAGATCGCCGCCGTGATCGGCCGCGCGCCGGCAGTGGCCGATGCGGCCGCGCCACGCGCCTCGGGCACGCTGGAATCGCATTACGCGCCACACACGCCTGTTGCGATGCAGCATAGCGATGCGCTGGGCGAGACGCTCAACCGGTTGCTCAATGACGGGCGCCGCGTGGCCCTGATCCATTATTCGGACATGCCGCCGGCCAGCGCCAGCGTGCGCCTGGCCGCCAGCCCGGAAAACTACGCGCACGCGCTGTACGCCTCGCTGCGCACGATGGACCAGGTCGGCGCGGAATTGATCCTCGTCGAAGCACCGCCCACCGGCGCCGCCTGGCTGGGCATCAATGACCGTTTGCGGCGCGCCGCGTTCGGCTCAAGTGGTATCTTGCAGCAATTTCTATCCGCCTGAAAAAAGCCCCGCAAGGGGCTTTTTCTTGATGCAGCGCAATAGAGATGCTTGCCACGAAACATCTTAAATCCCCCATAATTGATTCGACCACCCTGCCGTGACGGGGCGCAGGCGGTGTTGTTATTTCGTTGATTTTTAAAGCATATTTTCTATACAAGCCCAAGGAACGATGGCATATTAGTTGGGTAGCGAATAGCACGCCCGTTCGTTTAGAAACCAGAAAAAGACCCGAGGAGACAAAATGCATCAAACAAAATTCGCGCTGGCCATGTTGGCGGCGGCTGTCCTGGCTGGCTGCGGCGGCGCCAGCGGCGGTGATCAAACCTTGAAAGTCAAATACACGGCGCAGGTGTCGTTCGGCGACAGCCTGTCCGATGTCGGTTCGTATGCCGTCGGCACCGTGCTGGCCAAAGGCGGCGGCAAATTCACCATCAATGGCGACAATACCAAGATCAATCCTGAACTGACGGGCAAGAACTGGACCGAGCACCTGGCCGCCCAGTTCAGCCTGGCCGCGCCATGCGCCGCCGAAACGGGCCTGGAAGGCAATGCCGCGCAAGGCTTGTCCGTTGCCCGCGTCAAGCACGCCGGCTGCTTCGGCTACGCCATGGGCGGTTCGCGCGTGACCAACCCCGTCGGCCCGAACAACAAATTGACGGGCAGCGCGCTGGGCGCCCTGACCGTGCCCGTGGTCACGCAGATCGCCAATCACCTGGCCGTTTCCGGTGGCAAGTTCAGCGGCACGGAAGCCGTCTTCGTGATGGCTGGCGGTAACGACGTGCTGTATCAGCTGGGCGCATTGCAGGCAGGCGCGACTGCTGCTGGCCAGGCGGCGGGCGCCAAAGCGGGTGCTGATGCCGGCGCGAAAGCCTTTGCCACCAATCTGGTCGCGGCACTGGCCGCGCGTGCCGCCAACCCCGCCACGGCGGCGCAAGCCATCGGCGCGGCCGTGGCTACCGCCAGTGCGGCGCCAGGCGCCACGTCGGCCTCGATCGTTAGCGCTGCCGTGACCGCTGCCGCCACTGCCGGCGATACGGCGGTAGCCGCGCCAGCCGTCTACAGCCCGCTGGTCGCCAAGGCGCAAGCCGATGCGACCGTCACGGGTAACGCCGCTGGCGCCGCTGCCGGTGCCAAAGCCGGCGCCGATTACGCCGCGGCCCAGGGCCCGACACTGGTGGCTTCCATGAAACAGGCGGGCACCGAACTGGTGGCACTGGTCAAGGACCAGATCATCGCCAAGGGCGCCAATTACGTGGTGGTCAACAATCTGCCGGACGTGGCCGGTACACCGTCGGGCCTGAGCAAGGATGCGAATACCAAGGCGCTCATCAATGCCATGGTCAGCGCCTTCAATGGCGAACTGAGCGCCGGCTTGAACGGCAATGCGAAAGTCTTGCTGGTCGACGTGTTTGCCGTCAGCCATGACCAGGGCGTCAATCCTGGCCCGTATGGCTTGACGAATGTTACCGATACGGCGTGCGATCTGACTGCTCCAGGAAATATCCTGGGCAGCTCGCTGGTGTGCAACGGCACGAACCTGAAAGCGGGCGACGTCAGCCATTACGCGTATGCGGACGATGTGCATCCGACGCCGTTCAACAACCTGCTGCTGGCCCGCTTCGTGGCCAAGGAAATGGTCGTGCGCGGCTGGCTGTAAGGGATGGCCGCAGCGGCCGTGCCCGGGAGGCGCGGCCGCTGCCGGCAGCGACAAGACTCGATAGCGGAACACTTCGCACACAATGAATCAGGAGACAAGATGAAGAATCGTTTGAATACCGCTGTACGCGTGCTGGCCGCGGTGGCCGCGATGGCCGTGGCGACGGGCGCGTCGGCGCAAAGCGCAGGCACCTGGATGGCCAAGGCTGGCCTCAACAAGATCACGCCGCATGTCGACAGTGGCGACGTCTCGGCGCCGGCCTTGCCGGGCACGAAAGCCGACGTCAAGGCGGATACCAAGCCCATCCTGACCTTTGCCTACATGATCACGGACAATATTTCCGCTGAAATGATCCTGGGCGTGCCGTACAAGCATGAACTGGTGGGCGATGGCGCCATCAAGGGCACGGGCAAGCTGGGGACGTCGGAAGCCTTGCCGCCCACGGCTTTCATCCAGTACCGTTTCTTCCAGCCTAACGCGATGATCCGCCCTTACGTGGGTGCGGGCCTGACGTATGCTTATTTCCAGAAGGAAAAAGGTTCGGGCCAGTTGACGGCCTTGCTGGCGCCGGGTGGCAGCCCGGTCACGTACCGTCTGGAAAACAAGCTGGCAGGCAGCCTGGTGGTCGGCAGCACCCTGGCCTTCAACGAGCGCTGGTTTGCCGACGTGGCCGTGGTCAAGACTTTCCTGAAAACCAAGGCGAAGTTCTCGACGGGGCAGACGCAGGACATCAAGCTCGACCCGCTCGCCGTGAGTGTCAGCATCGGCTACAACTTCACGCTGTAATGCAAAAAAATCCGCCTCGGCGGATTTTTTTTTGCCCGCTCAGGCTGGCGGCGTATTGAACTGGCCGTTGTGGAAGATGAGGGGCGGCTGCGCGGCGAACGCGCATTGCTCCACTTCGCCGACGAAGATGACGTGGTCGCCTTCCGGGTAGCGGCTGCGGTTGTGGCATTCGAACCAGGCCGACGCGCCTTTCAGGATGGGCTGGCCCGTGCGCGACAGTTCATACTCGACGCCATCGAACGGATTTGGCGTGCGGCGCGAAAAGCGCTGCGCCAGTTCCGCCTGGTCGGCGCCCAGCACGTTGATCACGTAATGCGAGTTGCCGCTGAAAATCGGCATGCTGTTGGCCACCGATCCCAGGCTCCACAGCACCAGCGGCGGCGACAGCGAGACGGAATTGAAGGAACTGGCCGTGAGGCCGCGGAAACTGCCGTCGGCCAGGCGCGTGGTAATCACCGTCACGCCAGTGGCAAACTGGGACAGTGCTTGGCGGAAATGTGTCGTATCGAATGCTTGCGCTGGCGCGCGGGGAGAGCGTGTGTTCATGGGTGACCTGTCTATTTGCTGCCATTATGCCAAAAATCGGCCCGGCCAGCGCAATACTGGCCGGCATGCCCCTTATGTGCGGTGCACCACGCGCCGTTTCAAGCGGCACTGCAAGCCTTGCCGCTTTGCGCTACAGTGATACAAGAAGCAAGTATTTTCTACTCTTCAAGGCCGGCAGCGGCCTTGGGCAAGCGACTCGCGGGAGGACATCATGACTGGCCAGACGGATATCGCGGTATTGGGGGGCGGTTGTTTTTGGTGCCTGGAAGCCGTGTACCAGGAGGCGCGCGGCGTGACGCGCGTGGAGGCGGGCTACACGGGCGGCATCGTGCCCCATCCCAGCTATGAACAGGTGTGCACGGGCGAGACGGGCCACGCGGAAGTGGTGCGCCTGGAATTCGATCCCGCCAGCATCAGTTATCACGACTTGCTGGAAATATTTTTCACGATTCACGATCCCACCACCCTGAACCGCCAGGGCAATGATGTCGGCACGCAATATCGTTCCGTCATCTATTACCAGTCGGCCGAGCAGGAAAAAGTGGCGCGCAAGGTGATCGCCGAAATGGCCGGCGTGTGGGATGCGCCCATCGTCACGGCGCTGGCGCCGGCGCAGCCGTATTACAAGGCCGAGGAATACCACCAGCACTACGTCGAACAGCACCCGCTGCAGGGCTATTGCGCCTGCGTCGTCGCGCCGAAGGTGGAGAAATTCCGCGCCATGTATGCGCACCGCGTGAAATGAGGCGCCCGGCGGCGTGCCGGGCGCTTGCAGCCGTTCAGGCCGGCAACACGGGCGCCGCTGCCGGCGGCGCGCTTTTCTCGTACATGTAGTTGCGCGACCAGGGCAAGGTGGACGAGCGCCGTCCCGCCTTCACGCAGACGATCTGGTACAGGCTGATCAGGTCTTGCTCGAAGGCATAGGCGCAGCCGGCCAGGTAGACGTGCCAGATGCGGAAGCGCCGCTCGCCCGCCAGCGGCAGGATCTGCTCGGCGTGCGCTTCAAAGTTCTCCGTCCACAGGGCGCAGGTGCGCGCATAGTGGCGGCGCAGGTTTTCCACGTCCAGCACTTCCAGTCCCCCTTGCTGCATGGTCTTGAGCACATTGCCGATATGCGCCAGTTCGCCGTGCGGAAACACGTATTTCTCGATGAACTCGCCGCCGCCATACGGCGTTTCGCCATTGTCGGGATCGGTGGAGGTGATGCCGTGGTTCATCGCCATGCCGTCCGGCGCCAGCAGCTTGTTGATGATGGAAAAGTAGTCGGGCAAGTGTTTCAGCCCCACATGCTCGAACATGCCCACGCTGGTGATGCGGTCGAACTGGCCCGTGACGTCGCGGTAGTCTTGCAGGCGGATTTCGATCAGATGTTCCAGGCCGGCCGCCGCCACGCGCTCGCGCGCCAGCGCGTACTGGTTTTCCGACAGCGTCACGCCCACGCAGCGGGCGCCATATTGCTGCGCCGCCCGGATCACCAGCGCGCCCCAGCCGCAGCCGATATCGAGCAGGCTCTGGCCTGGCTGCAGCTGGATTTTCTTCAGGATATGGTCGATCTTCTTGACTTGCGCCTGGGCCAGCGTTTCATCGCCGTTTTCAAAGTAGGCGCAGGAGTAGACGAGGGCGGGGTCGAGAAACTGCTCGTAGAAGGCATTCGACACATCGTAGTGGTAGCGGATGGCCTCGGCGTCCTTGCTCTTGTCGTGCGTAAAGCTGCGCACGATGCGCGCCAGCTTGCCTTCCGGCTTGAGCGTGCTGCGCGCCAGCGCGTTGCAGATGGCAATCATGTCCATCGCCTTGCCCTTGACCTCGATATTGCCCTCCACATAGGCCGACCCGAGGTTGGCCAGCGACGGGTTCAGCAGGTAGCGGGCGGACGCCGCGGTAGGCAGGCGGATGGTGACGCGCGGCGTTTCGCTCGACAGGTCGACGTGCTGGCCATTCCACAATTCTATGCGCAGCGGCAAGGCGGTCTTGCTGCGGATACCGGCGATCCAGGACTTGAGTTGGTTTTGTACAAACAAAATGGCCTCCAATGAAGCGGCCGCTGACGCGGCCGCAAATTGAGAAACAATGATCTAAGCACTACACCGTATAGGCTACACCTATATTGCCGAGTTTGCTTTGCGCCGCGCGTTCAGGGCTGCAGGCGCTGCATGGTCCATTGCCCGTCCGCTCCGCGCGTGTAGACGATGCGGTCGTGGAAACGCGAGCGGCGCCCCTGCCAGAATTCGATGCGTTCCGGCTGCAGGCGGTAGCCGCCCCAGTGCGCGGGGCGGGGCGGCGCGGCGTCGCCGATGGCGGCGGCCACGGCCTCGTAATTGCTTTCCAGCGCGGCGCGGTCGGCGATGGGGCTGCTTTGCTGCGAGGCAATCGCCGACAGGCGGCTTTGCAGGGGCCGCACATTGAAATATTCGTCGCTCTCGGCGGCCGTGGTTTTCACCACCGTGCCTTCGATGCGCACTTGCCGCTCCAGCTCGCGCCAGAAGAACAGCAGGGCCGCGTGGGGATTCTGTTCCAGCTGGCGGCCCTTGTCGCTGTTGTAATTTGTGTACCAGGTGAAACCCCGTTCATCGAATTGCTTGATCAGCACGATGCGCGAACTGGGCTTGCCTTCCGGCGTGACGGTGGACAAGTCCATGGCGTTCGGTTCGATGACCTGCGCCTTGACGGCTTCGCCGAACCATTTCTGGAACTGGGCGACAGGGTCGGCCAGCACGTCGGTCTCGCTCAGGCTGGACTGGACATAATCGGTGCGCATGGCCGCCAGTGCGGCCAGCGGGTCGGGCGCGGCTGCGGTGGCCGGGGCGGCC
>CAUSDR010000085.1:0-15987 GCA_963530105.1 uncultured Janthinobacterium sp. | reverse complement strand
TCGCGCATGCCGCTCTGGATCGAGATCTTCGGCTTGGTGACGAAATCGACGGCGCCCAGTTCCAGCGCGCGCATGGTGATTTCCGAACCGCGCTCGGTCAGCGACGACACCATCAGCACCGGCATCGGGCGCAAGCGCATCAGCTTTTCCAGGAAATCGAGGCCATCCATCTTCGGCATCTCGACGTCCAGGGTCAGCACGTCGGGGTTGGTCTGCTTGATCATCTCGCGCGCCACCAGCGGATCGGGCGCCGCGCCCACCACTTCCATGTCGGGCTGGCTGTTTACAATTTCCGTCATGACGCTGCGGATCAGCGCCGAATCATCCACGATCAATACCTTGATCTTCATATTGTTTCCCTCCAGGCTAGACAGCCCTTATTCTTCATCAAGAAAACACCTGACCAAACCGCAGCGCGCGGCAGTGTGGCCAGGAAGCGCAACCCTGCCGAAGCACGGTGAGCATCGCAGGCCGCAAAGCGACGCGCGGCAGCTTGCGCGCGGTGTTTATTAAAACAGCTCGATCTCGCCGCCGACCGGCGCCACCTTGAGGCGGCTGGCGTAATCGAGTTCGCGGCGCACCAGCGTATCGTTATGCGTCTGCATCAGCTTTTTCACCAGCACCTTGCCGCTGCGGGGGAAAAAATACACCTTGCGCGGGTGGATGTCGTTCAAGTCTTCCGCCACCACGCGCATTTTCTCCGCCTTCAGGTAGTTGATGACGAAGGCCGCGTTGCGTTCGCCCACGTTGATCGCCGTGAAGCCGCGCAGCACGGCGCCGCCGCCGAATACCTTCGCTTCCATGTTCTCGCGCCGCGCGCCCGCCTTCAGCAGATCGTTGATCAGGATCTCCATGGCGTAGGTGCCATAGCGCATGGAGGCCGAGATCGGGCTATTCGGGTCGCTGCCGCCGTCCGGCAGCATGAAGTGGTTCATGCCGCCCAGGCCCGTCACGCGGTCGCGGATGCAGGCCGAGACGCAGGAGCCGAGCACGGTGACGATCAGCATATCCTTGTTGGTGAAGTAGTACTCACCGGGCAGGATCTTGGCGGCGTCACAATTGAACGTCCTGTCGTAATAGACGTTAGTGGCAAATTGCTCTTTGGGTTCCAGGCTCATATTTCACTCTCATGTACGATGCAACGATGCCTTGGGTGCGCTGCCCCTGGGCTGGTCGAGCTCATAGACTGTTTTACCGCGCAGCTTCAATGAATCCGACACGTACAGGAAATTCTCCGAATGGCCCGCAAACAGCAGGGCATCGGGTTTCATCAACGGCACAAAGCGCGCCAGGATCTTGCGCTGGGTCGCCTTGTCAAAATAAATCATCACGTTACGGCAGAAGATGACGTCGAACTGGCCCGTCAGCGGCCAGCTGTCGGCCAGCAGGTTGAGCGGCTTGAAGGTGATCATCTGGCGCAGTTCCGGGCGCACCCGCACCTGCCCCTCGCGGTCGCCCTTGCCGCGCAAGAAGAAGCGCCGCGCGCGGTCGGCCGGCATCTTGTCCAGGCGGTCCAGGTTGTAGACGCCATTGGCGGCCGTGGCCAGCACGTTCGTGTCGATATCGGTGGCGATGATGGTGACCGGCGGCGTCAGGGTATTGAACGCCTCGCACACCGTCATGGCGATCGAATACGGCTCTTCGCCGGTGGAACTGGCCGAGCACCAGATGGTGATTGGCCCGCTCAGTTTCTTCACGTGCTCGGCCAGCAGGGGAAAGTGATGCGCCTCGCGGAAGAACGACGTCAGGTTGGTCGTCAGCGCATTCGTGAACGCTTCCCACTCGTCGCCCATGCGGCCCGCTTCCAGGTCGTCCAGGTAGCGGACGAACGAGGAAATGCCGGTCGCCCGCAGGCGCCGCGCCAGGCGGCTGTAAACCATTTCCTGCTTGCTGTCGGCCAGCGCGATGCCGGCCCGCTTGTAAATCATGGCCCGGACCCGCTCGAAATCCTTGCCAGTGAAGTCAAACTCCTTGACCGAATCCGTTTTAGTTTGCGGCATTTGTTTTTACCTCTCTATGACTACTCTGAACAATGCCTTTGCAGTATAACTAGCGGGACCGGGGGAAGTCCTAGAACTCTTCCCAATCGTCGCCGCCGGCCGCCGCCAGCTTTTTCGCGGATGGCGGCGCTGCCGCTTTGGCGACCTTCGCCACCCGCGCCGTACTTGCCGCCTTCAGGACCGGGCGCGGCGCCGCCTTTGCCGGCGCGGCAACCGCCGCCGGCAGCGCGGCCGGCGCCTGGCTTTCGCCGCCAAGCTTGAAGATGCTGACGGCATCGGCCAGCATTTGCGCCTGGTCCTGCATGCTCTCGGCCGCCGCCGCCGCTTCCTCGACCAGCGCCGCGTTCTGCTGCGTCACCTGGTCCATCTGCGCGATGGCCTGGTTGACCTCTTCGATGCCATGGCTTTGCTCCTGCGTCGCCGCCGTGATCTCGCCCATGATATCGGCCACCTGCCGGATCGAGGTGACGATCAGGCCCATGGTCTGTCCCGCCTCGTCCACCAGGCGGCTGCCCGCGTCGACCTTGTCCACCGAGTCGCCGATCAGGCCCTTGATCTCTTTCGCCGCGCCAGCCGACCGTTGGGCCAGATTGCGCACTTCCGTCGCCACCACGGCAAAGCCGCGTCCCTGCTCGCCCGCGCGCGCCGCTTCCACGGCCGCGTTCAGGGCCAGGATATTCGTCTGGAAGGCGATGCCGTCGATGACACCGATAATATCGACGATCTTGCGCGAACTGTCCTTGATGGAACCCATCGTATCGACCACTTGCGCCACCACCTTGCCGCCCTGCTCCGCCACCGACGATGCCGACACGGCCAGCTGGTTGGCCTGGCGCGCGTTGTCCGCATTCTGCTTCACGGTCGACGTCAGTTCTTCCATCGACGACGCCGTCTCTTCCAGCGAACTGGCCTGGTTTTCCGTGCGCGCCGACAGGTCCGCATTGCCGCTGGCGATCTCGCGCGAGGCCACGGTGATCGTTTCCGTTCCGTGGCGTACATTGCTGACCGTCTGCACCAGGCTGTCGTTCATGTCCTTCAGCGCCTGCTGCAGCGCGCTCGTTTCATCCTTGCCTTCGACCACCACGCGCGACGTCAGCTCGCCCGCCGCCACCTTCTGCGCCACGGCCAGCGCGCCAGACAGCGGCTGCGTGATCGAGCGCGTGATGAAGATGGCGCACCAGGCGCCGATGGCCACGGCCACGCCGCCCAGGACCAGCAGCACCGTCATCAGGCGCGCATCGGCCGCCAGCGAGCCATCCATGAAGCTTTGCTGCGCCACGTGCTGCAAATCGAGCAGCTTGTTGATGTCGCCCAGCGTCTTCTTGTTCAGCGGGTCGATGCGCGTGGCGATCACCTTGGCCCCGCCTTCGCTGTTAAACGCCAGCACCTGCCCCATCGCTTCCTTGAAGGCGGCATCGACGTCGCCATCGACCTTGGAAATATTCGCCAGCAGCGCCTGCTCGCTATCGGACAGGCCCAGGCCAGCGAGCTTCGCGCGCGCACCGTCGTACAGCTTGCGCTGTTCGCGCACCTTGTTTTCTTCCGCCTGCATCAGGCCCACATCGCCCTGCAAGCCGATATTGCGCATGGCGATGCCCGTTTCCAGCATCGCGCTTTTCATCAGCGATGCCTGCGTATTCTTTTCGCTTGCCACTGCCAGCCCGCTCAGCAACTGGGCCTTGTTACGGTAATTCAGTGCATTCGCCGAAACCACCACCACCACCAGGATGGCGAGGATGCTGCCAAAACCAAAACCCAGCCGCGTGCCAATCTTAAAATCGCGCAAACTCATTACAGTCTCCAATATTTATGTGAACGGCGCCCGTTCAACCGGACGGCGCCGTGTTATGGCCGGGTCTCTGACGGACCTTGCAGCCTGCCGGCGCGCCTCTAGTCGCACCGGTACATGCATATCTGTAGTGATTCTTTGCGTGGTAAAACGGCGGCGCCCCTGGCGCCGCCCGGCAGCTTACGCCGCCAGCTTGTCGATCAGGCCCATCTCGCTGCTCGACATCAGCTTGTCGATATCGACCAGGATCAGCATGCGCTCGTCGATGGTGCCCAGGCCGATCATGTAGTCGGTCGAGAAGGCGGTGCCCATTTCCGGCGCCGGCTTGACTTGCTCGGGCGTGAGGGTGGTCACGTCGGAGACGCTGTCGACCACCATGCCGACGATGCGGCCGCCGATGTTCAGGATGATCACCACCGTGAACTGGTCGTACACGGGGGTGCCCAGGTTGAACTTGATGCGCATGTCGACCACGGGAATGATGATGCCGCGCAGGTTGATCACGCCCTTGATGAATTCAGGCGCGTTGGCGATGCGGGTGACCGCTTCGTAGCCGCGGATTTCCTGAACTTTCAGGATATCGATGCCGTACTCTTCCGAGCCCAGGGTAAAGGCCAGGAATTCACGGCCGGCGATGTCCTTGCCGTCGCCCGGTTTGCTGCCGGAAAGTGCTTGAGTATCTGACATGGTGCGTTTTCCTATCTTTATCTATCGGTGTTACGAAAAAATGGACTCGTCCGCCAGCTGGCGGGAGGAGCGGATCAGGGCGGCGACGTCGAGAATCAGCGACACGCCGCCGTCGCCCAGGATGGTGGCGCCGGAAATGCCCACCACCTTGCGGTAATTCGATTCGAGGTTCTTCACCACGACTTGCTGCTGGCCCACCAGGTCATCGACGAACAGCGCCGCCTTGCGCCCTTCCGTCTCGAGGATCACGCAGATGCCTTCCGACGGGCTGGTAAAGCGCGGCGCGATGTCGAACATCTGGTACAGCGGGATCAGGGGCAGGTATTCGCCGCGCACCTTCACCACTTGCCCCTTGCCGCTGATGTCCTTGATGTCTTCCACGGCCGGCTGCAGCGATTCGATGACAAAGCCCAGCGGTAAAATATACACCTCGTCGCCGACGCGGATCGACATGCCGTCGAGGATGGCCAGCGTCAGCGGCAGCGAAATGGAAATCGTCGTGCCGAAGCCCTTCGCCGAGCGGATGTCGACGACGCCGCCCATGGCGCTGATATTGCGCTTGACGACGTCCATGCCCACGCCGCGGCCCGACACGTCGGTGACGGCTTCGGCGGTGGAAAAGCCGGGCGCGAAGATCAGCTGCCACACCTCGGCGTCGCTCATCGTGTCGGACACGTCCAGGCCCTGCTGCATGGCCTTGGCCAGGATGCGTTCGCGGTTCAGGCCCGCGCCGTCATCGGACACTTCGATGATGATGTTGCCGCCCTGGTGGCTGGCCGACAGGAACAGCCGGCCCGCTTCCGTCTTGCCGGCGGCCACGCGGGCGGCCGGCATTTCCACGCCGTGGTCGATACTGTTGCGCACCAGGTGCGTCAGCGGATCGACGATGCGCTCGATGAGGCCCTTGTCGAGCTCCGTGGCGGCGCCATTCGTGATGAAATCGACCTTCTTGCCCAGCTTGGTCGCCAGGTCGCGCACCATGCGCGGGAAGCGCGAAAAGACGAAATCCATCGGCATCATGCGGATCGACATCACCGCTTCCTGCAAGTCGCGCGTATTGCGCGTCAGGTGGCTGACGCTGTCGAGCAGTTTTTCATGCAGCATCGGGTCGAGCGCGCCGGCGCGCTGCTCGATCATCGCCTGCGTGATCACCAGCTCGCCCACCAGGTTGATCAGCTGGTCGACCTTTTCAATTGAGACGCGGATCGACGACGATTCGGCCCCCGCCTTGTCGCCCTCTTTCTTGGCCGGCTTCTTGTCGTGCTCCGCCTCGGCGGCGACGGCCGTCACGGGCGCGGCGGCAGCGGCGGACAGCGCCGGACTGGCCTTGGCCGCGTCGGCGCGGATCTGCTCCAGCGGCTGGAAGAAACCGTAGCCGCGTTCGGCGTCGCTCTGCACGCCGGCGGCGGCGCGGATTTCATCCAGAGGCTGGAAGAAGCCATAGCCAGGATCGGCCGGCGCCTGCGCGGCCGCGGGGGCGCCTGGCAAGGGATCGAAGAAACCGTAGCCCTGGGCGTTTTCCTGCGCCGCGCGGGCAGCCTGGGCGGCGTCGGCTTCACCGGGCGCCAGCGGCGGCGCCTGCGTGATCACCATGTCGTCCGGATTGAGCACGAACGAGCAGATGGCCAGGATATCGTCCAGGCTTTCATGCGTCGTCACTTCCAGCACCTTGCGCGCGTCGGCCAGGCTCGATACGACGACGTCGCCCAGCAAGCCCAGTTCGGCCGCCAGCGCGTCGACTTCGCGCGCTTCCATCTGCGGCAGCTCCAGGCGGTAGCGCTGGCCGCCGGCATGGCTGACGACTTCCTTTTCCGCCGTATGGAAGGCCGGCGCGACGGGCGTGAGCGCTGCCACGGGCACATCCTGCGAGAACGACTGCAGCATCATGCGCACGTTGGCGACGGCATCCTGGTCGACGGGGCTGCCCAGGCGGTGGCCGTCGAGCTGCATCTTGAGGATGTCCTTGGCAGCCAAAAAGGCGTCGACGTGTTCCGCCGTCAGGGCCATCTGGCCCTGACGAATGCGGTCGAGCAGCGACTCGAGGATATGCGTCACCTCGCTCATGTCGGAAAGGCCGAACGTCGATGCGCCGCCCTTGATCGAATGGGCGGTGCGGAAAATGGCATTCAGGTCTTCGGCGTCGGGCGCCGCAATATCGACGGCCAGCAGCAGCCGTTCTTTTTCAGCCAGCAGTTCTTCGGCCTCATCGAAAAAGACCTGAAAAAACTGGCTAATATCGATGGTCATAGGGTGACTCCGTCATGTGCATCGTTGCGCTGCGCGGCTGGCATCAGCCAATCACCTTCTTGACCACTTCGATCAGGCGTTGCGGATCGAACGGCTTCACCAGCCAGCCATTGGCGCCGGCGGCACGTCCCTTCGACTTCATTTCATCGGACGATTCCGTCGTCAGCATCAAGATGGGCACTTTCTGGTAAGTCGGCAGTTCACGCAGCAGCTTGATCAGCTCCAGGCCGTCCATGCGCGGCATGTTCTGGTCCGTCAATACCAGGTCCACGGTTTGCAGCTTGGCTTTTTCCAGTCCATCCTGGCCGTCGACGGCCTCCACCACCTGGTAACCGGCGGCTTTCAGGCTGAACGCCACCATCTGGCGCAATGAGCTGGAATCGTCCACTGCAAGTATCGTTTTGGCCATCTTTGCTCCCACTTATTCCGGGCATCCTGCCCGAGTATTTGATTAATCAATCCATGCAACCGCAAGCGCTCCGCATTGGCATGCTAGAACAGCTCGATGTCGCCACTTTCCAAATGCTGCTGGCTGACGGCCTTGCGCAGCACGCTGCGCAACTCCAGGCTTTGTATCGCCAGCGCCATGCTGACCCGCCCCAGCAGGGCGACGATTTCTTCGTTGTCGCTCTCCGGCAGCATTTCCGCGCCGTGCGAGCCCAAGGTCCCGAGGAACTCGCGCAAGCCCGTCACGCGCTTCAGGGTGCGTTCGATCAGCTGGCTGGTCATGTCCTGGAACTGCAGGCTGGTGATGGCGGCATTCACATAGCCGCCCACCTCGTCCTGCAGCGCCAGCAGTCTTTCGCGCTGTTCCTCGGGCGGCACGCCGCCGTCGAGCAGCATGGCGATCGTGTCCTGCTGCGCCGCGACGGCCGCATGGATCGCCATGAAATTAAAGGACAGCTTCTCGATCGCCTCTTCCAGCAAGATGCCGGTCTGCACCAGGTCGGTTTCCACCTCCGTCAAGTGCTTGCGGCCATGGTCCGACACGCCAGACAGCAGGCGCTTTACATGCGAGCCAAGTATTTTCTTTCTTGTCATAAAGGTCTCATTGTTTCAATACACCACGCGTTGACGGGCCTTGCGTGTTATTTTTTCGCCGCTGCCGGGCTGGGGACGGGCGCTGCCGCGGGCGGTGACCCGGCCACCAGTCCCGAAGCGACAGCGGCCGAAGCGGCGTCGGTCACCGGCAGCTCCATCGCCGAACCGTCGCGCAGGACGTTTTCTTCCGTGCGCTTGTTCATGACGATGATGCTGATGCGCCGGTTGATCGGGTTGAACGGGTCGAGCTTGTCCAGGTGCGCGGCCGAGCCCAGGCCCACCACGCGCAAGACTTTTTCTTCCTTCATGCCGCCGATCACCAGTTCGCGCCGCGATGCATTCGCGCGGTCGGCCGAGAGTTCCCAGTTGCTGTAGCCGGCATCGCTCATGTAGGGCGTCGAATCCGTATGCCCGGACAGGCCGATGCGGTTCGGCACTTCGTTCAGCACGAAGCCGATGGCGTGCAGGATTTCCTTGGTATATGGTTGCAAATTGGCATTGGCCAGCGCAAACATCGGACGGTTCTGCTCATCGACGATCTGGATGCGCAAGCCTTCGCTGGTGATATCGAGCAGCAGCTGGTTCTTGTATTTCTTTAACAGCGGATTGGCGTCGATGGTCGCTTCGATGCGCGCCTTCAGCGCTTGCAGGCGCCGGCCCTCTTCGCGCTCGAGCGCGGCCTTGGCCGAATTGAGGTCGAAGGACTTGCGCTGCTGGTCTTCCTGCGCCTTGCGCACCTGGCCATCCTGGCGCGACAGGTCCTGGCCGCCGCCCTGGATCACGGAATTGCTCTCGCCGCTGCCGGAACCGCCCGCCATCGCCACTTTCAGCGGCGTCTTGAAGAATTCGGAAATGCCGTTCAAGTCGCCCTTCGACGTGGAACCCAGCAGCCACATCAGCAGGAAGAAGGCCATCATGGCCGTGACAAAGTCGGCGTAGGCGATTTTCCACGCCCCGCCATGGTGCCCGCCAGCCGTCTTCTTGATACGCTTGACGATAATCGGGCGCATGCCTTCATCGGCCATGGCGTCCCCCTTCCGTGTGCTGCAAATGACTCATGGTGTCCAGGCGTAATTTCACTGCTTACTTCGTTTTCGATTTCTTGATGTGGTCTTCCAGCTCGTTGAACGTCGGGCGTTCCGTCGAGAACAGGACCTTGCGGCCGAACTCCACGGCCAGCGCCGGCGCATAGCCGTTCAGGCTGGCCAGCAGGGTCACCTTCACGCACTGGAACATCTTGCTCGACTCTTCCAGCTTCTGCTCCAGCAGGCTGGCCAGCGGCCCGACGAAGCCATAGGCCAGCAGGATGCCGAGGAAGGTGCCGACCAGCGCGTGCGCGATCAGCATGCCCAGTTCGGCCGGCGGGATGCCCACCGATTCCATCGTGTGCACCACGCCCATCACGGCGGCAACGATACCGAAGGCGGGCAAGCCATCGCCCACCTTGGCGATCACGTGGGCCGGCACGGCGCCCTCGTGATGGTGCGTCTCGATTTCGTTATCCATCAGGTTTTCAATCTGGAACGCATCCATGTTGCCCGACACCATCAGGCGCAGGTAATCGGTCATGAATTCAACGATGTGATGGTCGGCCAGCACGGCCGGATACTTGGAAAACAGCGGGCTTTCTTCCGGTTTGTCGATATCGCCTTCGATCGACATCAAGCCTTCCTTGCGCACCTTGCTGAGCACTTCGAACAGCAGCGACATGAGCTCCATGTACAGCTCTTTGGTGTAGCGCGAACCTTTGAACAGGCTGGGCAAGGCGGCCAGGGTGGCCTTGATCGCCTTGTTATTGTTACCAACAAGGAAGGCGCCCAGGGCGGCGCCGCCGATCATCAGCAGCTCCAGCGGCTGGAACAGCGCCGCCAGATGGCCGCCCGCCATCGCGAAGCCGCCAAAGACCGAGGCGCAGACGATGATGTATCCGATTATGACTAACAAGTGCCCTGACTCCCAATTAGGGCCGGGCTGACGCGCCCGGCATGCTCAAACCAGCTCCCTGCGGCCGACGGCTGTGCCGCGGGCGGAGAGCAGCGACAAAAATGTAACCAAAGGTAGATTGAAATGGCCTGCATTCCAACACTATCCTGACAAAATGCCGTGTGGAACTACAATAACGTGAGATTGTCCTCCGGGCAAGCAAATAACGCAGACAATTGCTTAAAAGCACCATATGTAGAGCAAGGGGCCACGCTCTGTGGCGGCAATGGTCTTATCGGGCTCGCGCGCGGCAATCTTGAATTCGTAACTAAGAAGCATGCTACCGGGCAACATTTCCGCTTCCGCCTTGCGCCACAATGCCGCCATCGCCGCTGGCGACAGGTAGGCAAACACCGCGTCATACTGGCTGAAATCGAGCGATTCATAGTCGCCGCGCAGGAAACGCGCGCGGCTGCCTGCCAACCGGGCGCGCAGCCGGCTCACCAGCCACGGCAGCGGCGCCAGTTCGATGCCGGAAAACTGGCCGTCGGGCCGGCGCCGCGCCAGGTCCAGCACCAGGCCGCCCAGGCCGCTGCCGATGTCGATCAGGCGCACGCCAGGGCGCTGCGCGATCAAGTCGGCCACGGCTTGCCATACCTTCGGCCCGGACGGATAAAACGGCACTTGCGTGCGGAACGTGGACCAGTACAGGCTGAGCAAAAAGATAAAGGCCAGCAGGAAGACCACGGGCGGCAGGTCCAGCCGGCTGGCGCCCAGCAATGCCGGCGCGAACAGCAGGCCGATGGCGCACCACCAGCGCGCCAGCCCCGCGCGCCACGTGATGGCCGCCGCCAGCACGCCCTGCACGCCAGCCACGGCCAGCAGCGACAGCCCGATGCCGGCGCGCGCCAGTCCATATACCAGCAGCAACATCAAGGGAAAGGCCAGCACCTGGATCAGGATGGCCTTGAGCGCGGGCGCGCGCAGGATCTGTTGCAGCATGGGCAAGTTAAAGGAAGAAAACGCCAGTGTAAACGATGAAGACCCGGCAATGGCGGCAAGAAAAAGCCGGAGAACGGTCAGATGACCGGCTCCGGCTTTTCCCCGTCATATATATGCGGGACTCAGGCGACAGCGCCCGGCGCGGCGGCGGCCGCTTCATCGCGCGCCTTCTTGGTCTTGCCGGCCCGCGACGGCATGTGGCACAGGCCGCAGACATAATCGGCATTCAGATCCAGACAATTGACGACGAATTTGCCGCCGCACTTACCGCACGGCGCCATGGCCAGCATCTTGCTGCTGAAAAAGCGCACGAGGGTCCAGGCGCGCGTCAGCGACAGCAGCGGCTCTTCGCCCGCTTCGGGCGGCATTTGTTCCAGATACAGCTTATAGGCTTTCATCACGGCTTCGATGCCCGTGGCGCCGGCGTGTTCGACGAGGAATTTATGGATATTGATGAACAGCGAGGAATGGATGTTCGGCTGCCAGGTGAGGAACCAGTCGGTGGAAAACGGCAGCATGCCCTTCGGCGGCGATACGCCCTTCAATTCCTTGTACAGGTTCAGCAGGCGTTCGCGCGACAGCGAGACTTCCGTCTCCAGCAATTGCAGGCGGGCACCCAGCTGGATCAATTCGATGGCCAGCTGGATTTCCTGCGCTTCCGATACGACACTTTTCTTGGCCATGCTAATTGCTCCGCATTGTACTGAGACTGACTGAAGGTTTCCGGCAAGGTGTCCAGGGCAAGGCGCGTTGCCGGAGGCAGTACGAATGTACGACGAGGCAATGCAACGCCGCCATGGACGCTGTGGCGGGAACCTAGGCGATTTCTTCGACGCCCTGGCCGGCCATCAGGATGGCGGCGTGCGACTGGGCCAGCGAGCGGTCTTTATTGTAGTTCGTCAGCATGCCGAGGATGGCGCTGTCATCGAAACGGAAGCGGGCCAGCATCATGTTGCCGCCAGCCAGTTTCAGGATCTGGGCATTGCTCATGCCTTCGATCAGTTCGGCGATTTCGGCGGCAATGCCCAAACGGAAGATGGCCGTTACCTTGTCTGCACGAATCATTTGCTGGGCCAGCATCAGGTAGCTCAGGTTAGCGTCGCGAATCTCAGCCATCATATCGTTAGCAGTCATTTCCATCTCCTCAATCCGTTGAATTCTGCTGGCAGTGTGTGTTGCCAGTGAGATACATTCTGCAGGAGCAACATCAAATGCAACAGAGGTGCAGCTCTGTATTTTTGGTCGGGGAATGGCGCATACGAGCGTAGGTGTTTGTCTGACAAACACCGCTCGATCATGGTCGCACGCCTGTGGCGGCGCGGATGTGGGAAGTACGCAGGACACCAGATTTGCCTGGTTTTTGGCCTGCAATTAATATCACTTTTTTACAACAACTTGACCTTAATCAAGCCTGCTAACTCATGTAACGGCGGCTTTGACAGGAACTTTAGGGCTTTTCTGAAAAATATTTCAAAAACTTGGCTGCCCTGCCTCACCGATTTCCGCCGTTCATGTAATCGTTGACGGCGGCGTTTTGCGGAACTTTAGGGTTTTTTGAAAATATTTTTAAAAATCGTGATTTTTTTCGTTGACGCCCCGCGGACGGGCTTTTTTCGGCCGCCTTCGCCGCCGGAATTCTGGCGTTATTGACGGGATTTGTTACACTGCCGGCTCTTGCGTGATACTTCAAGCCTCAAGCAATATCATGCCATCCAGACAAGTATCAACATGAAAGCCACCATGATTTCTCGACACGATTGCAGTGCGCGCGACCTCGACGACCCGCTGGCGCCCCTGCGCGGGCAGTTCGACCTGCCCGCCGGCGTGATTTACCTCGACGGCAACTCGCTGGGCGCGCGGCCGACAGCGGCGCTGGCGCGCGCCCAGCAAGTCATCACGGCAGAATGGGGCACGGACCTGATCCGCAGCTGGAACACGGCCGGCTGGTTCGACCTGCCCAAGCGCCTGGGCGACCGCCTGGCGCCGCTGCTCGGCGCGCACACGGGCGAAGTGGTGATCACCGACACCACGTCCGTCAACCTGTTCAAGGCCCTCGCCGCCGCCCTGCAGATGCAGGCGGCCGATCCGGCGCAGGCCGCGCGCAGGGTCATCGTCAGCGAACGCAGCAACTTCCCCACCGACCTGTACATGGCGCAAGGCCTGGCCGCCTGGCTGGACCGCGGCTACCAGCTGCGCCTGGTCGACAGTCCCGCGGAACTGGCGCACGCCATCGACGCCGACTGCGCCGTCGCCATGCTCACGCACGTGAATTACCGCACCGGCTACCAGCACGACATGGCCGCCATCAGCAGCCATTGCCACGCGCAAGGCGCGCTGGCGCTGTGGGACCTGGCCCATTCGGCCGGCGCCGTGCCGCTGGACCTGAATGGCGCGGGCGCCGACCTGGCCGTCGGCTGCACCTACAAATACCTGAACGGCGGCCCCGGCTCGCCCGCCTTCATCTGGGTGCCGGAAAAACACCAGGCCCGCTTCCGCCAGCCTTTATCCGGCTGGTGGGGCCATGCGGCGCCGTTCGCCATGGAAGCGGGCTTCGCGCCCGCCGACGGCATCGCCCGCGCCCTGTGCGGCACCCAGCCCATCATTTCACTGGCGCTGGTCGAATGCGGCCTCGATATCTTCGCGCAGACCAGCATGGACGCCATCCGCCACAAATCGCTGGCCCTGACCGATTTGTTCATCGCGCTGGTGGAGCAGCGCTGCGCCAGCCATCCGCTGGGCCTCGTCACGCCGCGCGAACATGCGCGCCGCGGCAGCCAGGTCAGCTTCACGCATCCGCACGGCTATGCCGTGATGCAGGCGCTGATCGCGCGCGGCGTCATCGGCGACTACCGCGAGCCGGCCATCATGCGCTTCGGCTTCACGCCCCTGTACACCAGCTTTGCCGACGTATGGGATGCCGTGGACATCCTGCGCGACATCCTCGACACGCAAGCCTACGACATCGCCGCCAAGCGCGACGCCGTCACCTGACCCCGGACCAAGAGAACACCATGAGCAAAGAAAACAGCAGCGGCTGCCCCATGCACGCGGGCGCCCAGCAAAACGCCGAATGGCATGGCGCGCAGATGGACTTCAGCGAATCGATGAGCTACGGGAATTACCTGGCGCTGGACCGCATCCTCACGGCCCAGCATCCGCTCTCGCCCAACCACAACGAGATGCTCTTCATCGTGCAGCACCAGACCAGCGAACTGTGGATGAAGCTGATGCTGCACGAGATGCACGCCGTGCGCGCCAACCTGCAAAGCGGCGACCTGGCGCCCGCCTTCAAGATGCTGGCCCGCGTGGCGCGCATCATGGACCAGCTGGTGCATGCCTGGGACGTGCTGGCCACCATGACGCCGCCCGAATACACGGCCATCCGCCCCTACCTGGGCGCCTCGTCCGGCTTCCAGTCCTACCAGTACCGCGAAATCGAATTCATCCTGGGGAACAAGAACGCGGCCCTGCTCAACGTGCACACGACGGCGCCCGACACCTACAAGGTGCTGGACGCCGCCCTTCGCACGCCATCCGTCTACGATGAATCCATCAAGCTGCTGGCGCGCAGCGGCCTGCACATCGCCCCCGGGCGCCTGGACGCCGACTGGACCCTGCCCACGGCCGCCGACGCCTCCGTCAAGGCGGCGTGGCTGGAAGTCTACCGCGAGCCGTCGAAGCACTGGGCCCTGTATGAACTGGCCGAAAAGCTGGTGGACCTGGAAACGGCCTTCCGCTTCTGGCGCTTCCGGCACGTGACGACGGTGGAGCGCATCATCGGCTTCAAGACGGGCACGGGTGGCACGGCGGGCGTGAGCTACTTGCGCAAGATGCTCGACGTGGTATTGTTCCCGGAACTCTTCGCCCTTCGCACGGAACTCTGAAAAGGCCCGATCAACTCTACTGCGCGGCGCGCCTTGCGGCCTGCGATGCTCACCGTGCAGGCGCACAGCGGCGCGTCTCGGCCACAATGCGCCGCCACTCGCCACGATTTGATCAGGCATGTCAAAAGGAGAAAAAATGATGTCGCCCCTCGTCCTGACCCTGGCCGGCCTGTGGAATTCCGGGCCGCAGCACTGGCAAACCCACTGGGAGGCGCGCCACCCGCAATGGTCGCGCGTGCCGCACGATGAGTGGCAGACGCCGGACAAGGACACCTGGGTGGCGGAACTCGATCGCGCCATCGCCGCCTGCGCGCGCCCGCCCGTGCTGGCGGCGCACAGCCTGGCCTGCGTGCTGGTGGCCCACTGGGCTGCCAGCGGCTCGCCGCACAAGATCGCCGGCGCCTTCCTCGTCGCTCCCAGCGATGTGGAAGCGCCCTCCTACCCCGCCGGCACCACCGGCTTCGCGCCGATGCCGCTGCAAACGCTGCCCTTCCCCAGCCTGGTGGTCGCCAGCGGCGATGATCCCTACGTCAGCTTCGCGCGGGCGCGCGCCTTCGCCGCCGCGTGGGGCAGCGACTTCACCATGATCGGCGACGCCGGCCATATCAATGGCGACGCCGGCTACGGCCCCTGGCCGGACGGCGAACAGCTGCTGCTGGACTTCTGCGCCGCGCACCAGCCCTGAAGCGCGCCCCTCCCCTGAAGCGCGCACCGGTGCGCAGGCACACCTGCGCGCCCACGCACGATAGGCGCGCGCATTTGCCGCCAAGGGAGAACGCAGGCAGAATCGTGGCCTTTCCATTGCGGCGCCCGGCGCCAGCCACACGATGAAACGTCCGCTCCTGCCAGTCCTGCTGTCCTTGCTGCTATGCTCCGCCCTCGCCCGCGCCGCCCCCTTCTATGAAGGCAAGAGCCTCGCCCACCCGGCCATCAATGCGTCGCAGGACAGCGGCCTCGATATCGCCTTCCTCACGGAAAAAGAGGGTGTCAATGGCTACTATTGCGAGTGCAAGAGCGGCAGCGCGAAACCTGTTTTGCTCGACCAGTTCGGCAACGCCGTCATCCGCTCCGTCTTCTATGTCTCGCTGGACAAGGAAACGGACGACAGCGTGCAAACCATGCTGGTGCTGTTCCGCCAGGGTGACAGGAACGGCTTGCGCGCCTACCGCTACCACCGCAGTTCCGGCAAATACCGGCGCCTGGACGGCTTGCAGCCCGCCCTGAACCGCATCGTGGCGCAAGGCGCCAACCCCAACGCAGGCCAGGTCAAGGCGGCGCTGGCCAAGCTGGCCCCCATGGACTACAGCGTCGTGCGGGGCAAGAGCGGCAATGCGGATGTCGACGCCATCGACCACACGCAAGGCACCATCGTCGGCTACTACAGCGATGACGGCAAGCCCGTGGCGGCCGGCGG
>CAUSDR010000084.1:0-16097 GCA_963530105.1 uncultured Janthinobacterium sp. | reverse complement strand
CTTGCTGAGCTTGCTGAGTTTGCTGAGTTTGCTGAGTTTGCTGGGTTTGCTGGGTTTGCTGGGTTTGCTGGGTTTGCTGAGCTTGTTGAGTCTGCTGAGCCTGTTGAGTTTGCTGGGTTTGCTGTGCCTGCTGTGCCTGCTGTGCCTGCTGTGCCTGCTGAGCTTGCTGGGCTGGCACTGCGCCGGCTTGGTCCAACTGGGCGCGGGCGGGCGTGGCCGATGGCAACCCGGCGGCATCCGGCGCCGCCTCGCGCACGTCCTGCAAGTCCTGGCTCAGTTCTTCCGCCTCCATTTGCTGGCGCACTTCCAGCTGCCGCTGCCCCAGCGCATCGAGCGGCGCTTGGGCAGACGCATCCGCAGACGCTGGGGCAGGCGGTGGCGCCGCTGTTTGCGCCGCCGAGCCCGCCGCAACGGCGCTGGCCGCCACGGCCGCGCCGTTCAAGTCGGCCTCCACGACAGATGCGACCGGCGCGCCCTGCCGCTGGGCCAGCACGGCGCCCACCTGCGCCAGCACATCCGTTCCTTGCTGCAAGGCATCCAGCGTGGCGTTGCGGTCGGCCGCGTACGCCGCCTGCAACGTGGCCGCATCCACATCTTCATTGCGCAAGTCGATACCGATGCGCGCCAGGCCCGCCTGCGTGAGCAGGGAGCCGTCCTGCGCCAGCGCCGCGGCAGCGCCCGTCGTACCGTCGCCCGACAGCAAATCGTAGCGCTGGGCCAGGCTGCCCGGCGTATCGCCAGCCGTCGCCAGCTGGCTGGCATCGATGCCGCTCGTTTGCAGCTGGGCAAACGATTCCGTCAGCTGCCGCGCCAGCGCCAGCAAGTCGTCGTTGACATTCACGGGCGTATTGGCGGCGCTGGCCTGCTCCGTGGCGCCTTGCAAGGCAAGCAATTGCCGGCGCGACAAGGCCACGCCGGACAGGAATTGCCCCAGCGGTGAGATATCGACTTGCGTGGAAGAGAGGATGGCATTGACAGCGCCCGCGCCGGAAGCAGGCACGGCCGCAGCTGGCGCCAGCGGCGCCGTTTCGCCCACGCGTGGCGTTGCCGGGATGATATTAGGCAGGGTGGCGCGCGAAATCGGGTCCATGGCTTTCCTTCACTGGGGAAAGCTTCATAGTATGCGCGTCTGCAGGAAAAGCAACACACGCTTGACGGCAGGCGGCGCCGCCAGGCGAGCGCGGCCAAGCCACGCCGGGGCTTGCGGCCCCTGCACCTCGCATGCAGGGGCAAGCCGATTAGGCTTTTTTGTCCAGAGACAACATGCGCTCGACATAGCGGGCAATCAGGTCGATCTCCAGGTTCACCTTGCCACCGACCGTCAGGTGCTTCAAGGTCGTCATGGCGATCGTGTGCGGAATCAGGTTGATGGAGAAACGGCAGCCGTTGATGGCGCCAGCGCCGAGGTCTTCCACGCGGTTGACGGTCAGCGACACGCCGTTGACGACGACGGAACCTTTGAAGGCCAGGTATTTCGCCAGCTCGTGCGGCGCTTCGATGACCAGTTCCCACGATTCGCCCACGGCTTCGAACTTGCGCACGATGCCCAGGCCGTCGACGTGGCCGGAGACCAGGTGGCCACCCAGGCGCTCGGCCAGGGTCAGGGCTTTTTCCAGGTTCACTTCGGTGGGGGTGTCGAGGCCCACGGTGCAATTGAGGCTTTCACGCGAGACATCGACGGCAAAACCCGTTTCCGACTTTTCCACCACCGTCATGCAGGCGCCATTGATGGCGATCGAATCGCCCAGGGCCACGTCGGCCAGCGGCAAGCCGCCCGCGTGGATGGTCAGGCGCACGCCTGCGTCAAGGCCGCCGTCGAGCGGTTGCACGGTTTCAATCTTGCCAATGGCGGCAACAATTCCTGTAAACATGGAGCTATACCTATAAAAATGAATGAATGTAGTCGTTGCGTGTGCGTTGCACATTAGTTGCGTACTAGTTGCGTACTAGTTGCGCTGAATGAACCTTGCAAGGATACGCACATCTTCGCCCACTTGCTGAACCTGGTGAAATTGCAAGGCGTGTTGCTGTTTGAGATCCGTCAATGCGGGCAAGGCAAACATGCCTTGCGCGTCGCCCAGCAAGGTGGGCGCCAGGTACACCAGCAACTCATCGACGCAGCCTTCGCGGATCAGGGAGCCGTTCAGCTTGGCGCCGGCCTCGACGTGGACTTCATTGATTTGCCGCCGTCCCAGTTCCAGCATCAGCGCGGCCAGGTCCACCTTGCCGGCCGCGTTCGGCAACAGGATGACTTCCGCGCCCAGCGCCCGCAGCTGCGCTTCCTTCTCGGCATTGGCGACGGCCGCGACGATCCACGTGCCGCCGCCTTGCAAGACGCGCGCGTCGAGGCTGATGTCAAGCCGGCTGTCGATGACGATGCGGCGCGGCTGGCGCGGGGTCTCGACGGCGCGCACAGTCAGTTGCGGATCATCGGCCTTGACGGTGCCGATGCCCGTCAGGATGGCGCAGGCGCGCGCGCGCCAGGCGTGGCCATCGGCGCGCGCCTGCGGCCCCGTGATCCATTGGCTCTGGCCATTGTGCAAGGCTGTCATGCCATCCAGGCTGGCCGCCGTTTTCATGCGTACCCACGGCTTGCCGCGCTGCATGCGCGAGAAAAAGCCGATATTCATTTCATAGGCCTCGTCCGCCAGCACGCCCGTGGTGACGGCGATGCCGGCCGCTTCCAGCTTGGCCAGTCCCTGCCCCGCCACCAGCGGGTTCGGGTCCGTCATGGCCGCCACGACACGCCCCAAGCCGGCGCGCACCAGCGCATCGGAGCACGGCGGCGTGCGGCCATGGTGGTTGCACGGTTCCAGCGTGACATAGGCCGTGGCGCCGCGCACGTCATTGCCGCGCGCGGCAGCATTGGCCAGGGCTTGCACCTCGGCATGATCCTGCCCCGCCGCCTGCGTCACGCCGGCGCCGATCACCTGGCCATCCTTGACGATGACGCAGCCGATGCGGGGATTGGGCGAAGTGGTATATAAACCGCGCGCCGCCCATTCCAGCGCCAGGCGCATGCCATCGATATCGTTGAGTATTTCCACGGGCTTCTTTGCTTGATGATGAATAATGCGTAAATGACAAGTCCATCTTGTCAGGAACTGTCGGCCACGCCGCTGCAATTGGCCGCCTGCTGCTGCGGATCGCAAACGCGCACCCTGCCCAGCATGTTGATTTTAATATGCCGCAGCTGTTTTCCCAATATCAGGGACAAGGTGCCCCAGCGCGCCGCCAGGCTGTTGGTGGCGCTGCAACTGCGTCCCGCGCCATTGTAGGCGATATATAACGGTGCCGTGGCGGACGAAAAGGCGAACTGGACCGTGATGCCCGCCGCCAGCGGCCCCTGACGGAACAGCAATTCGTCACCGTCATCGAAGGCCAGGCTGGCATTGTGGTCGATGAACACCAGCCAGCCCGTGCGCCAGTCCATGCCGCCCGGCCCTGCCGGCATCAGCAGCACGCGCTGGCCGCGCGCCATCGCCTGCGCCCGCGTCAATTCGATGGCGGAAAACAAGTCCGTCGCCGCCGCGCGCACTTGCTGGCGGGCCAGCATGTGCTGCAGGCTGGGCAAGGCCGCAGCCATCAGTAGCGCCGCGATGGACAACACGGCCAGCATTTCCAGCAAGGTATGGCCTGCGCGGCATGGCCGCCCGCATGCCTGTGCCTTGCCACCGTTGATGCACACGGGCGGGCGCCAGGTGCTTTGCCAGGAAAGGCGAATCCTGGTGGACAACACGGCCAGCAATTCCAGCAAGGCGTAGCCTGCGCGGCATGGCCGTCCGCATCCCTGCGCCTTGCCGCCGTTGACGCACGCGGGCGGGTGCCAGGCGCTTTTCCAGGCCAGGCGAAGCATGGCGAATGCGATGGCCAGCATTTCCGGCAAGGCATGGCCTGCGCGGTATGGCCGCCCGCATGCCTGCGCCTTGCCGCCATTGACGCATGCGGGCGGGCGCCGGGCGCTTTTCCAGGCCAGGCGAATCGTGGCCAATGCCATGGCCAGCAATTCCAGCAAGGTGTGGCCTGCGCGGCATGGCCGTCCGCATCCCTGCGCCGTGCCACCGTTGACGCACGCGGGCGGGCGACGGGCGCTTTGCCAGGAAAGGCGCATCCTGGTGGACAACACGGCCAGCAATTCCAGCAAGGCGTGGCCTGCCCGGCATGGCCGCCCGCATGCCTGCGCCTTGCCACCGTTGACGCACGCGGGCGGGCGACGGGCGCTTTTCCAGGGCAGGCGCATCCTGGCCATGGCGCTGGCGTTGGCGTTGGCATCGGCGCTGTCGGTCATGAAGGCCATGGCAGCGTGCATCAATGAGGCCAGCAATGGCTGCCAGGACCGCTGCTGCCGCGCTGGCCTGTGCTGCTCAAGGACAAGACGCCGCATTCGACATCGTGAAACTGCGCATCCACCTTGGCAGTGCCGGGCAAGGCGCGCAGCAGCACGCATTGCGCCAGCGTCGATTCCGCACAGGCCAGCGCCTCGATTTCATACGCGCTACTGGCCGCGCTGGAGACGGGTCCTTCGCCTGACCACCACGGAAATTGCTGCGCCTGGGACGCTGGCGATGCCGAGGAATAGGCCAGGTAGCGGTTGTTTTGCGTGTAATAGCGCTCCTGCTGCTGCATCAGGCGCAGCAGGGCCGCTTGCCCCTGCACCCGCTTGGCCCGCACGACATGGCCGTGATAAGCGGGCATGGCCAGCGCCAGCAGCAGGCTGACAATCGCCAGCGCGGCCAGCAGTTCGATCAGGCTGAAGCCTGGCGTCGCAGTGCATCCTGGCGCCCCGCGCACAGGCGGCGTCAGCATGGAAAGCGCTCGACTGGCCATGCGCGGCCTGGCACGCGCCAGTGGTAAAGCGCGGCCATTCCTCCTTGCGGCTTCTCCCATGCCTCCTCCCATCTGCGCTGCCGCACGAGGCCGCAGCCGCGCCATGCGCGTCGCCGGCGCAATTCACGGCAATTTTTTCTTGGCCGCCTCATGCAACTCTCTCCAGTTCGCCACTTCGCGCCAGCTGATGCGCCGGGCGGGCAGCGCCGCACTGACAACCTTGAGCGCCATGAGCGCGCCGTTCGCGCCATTCGCCATGCCGGGCAGTCCGGGCTGCAGCACGGCCAGTTGCTTGCGTCCCTCGGCGCGCCCCGCAGGCGTGACGGCGCCAACACTGCTACCCAGGTCCAGCACCAGCGGCGGCGCGCGCGCCAAGCCGTCGAGCAAGCTTCCCGTGACCGCTCCCGGCTGGATGAGGCCGGCACCATCGGCGGCAAAACCGCTCAGCACATCGAGCGCATACAGGCGCGTGGCAGGACGGGCGCACGGATCGCGCCCCGGCAAGACGGTGTTGAAGACCACCTTGCCGCCCGCCAGCACGGGGCTGTTCACGCTGCGCTCGCCCGTCAGCGTGGTATTGATGAAGTCGACGTACCAGCCGCGCCTGGCGTCTTCGCCCGTGTAGCGCACTTCGGCGCCATCCACGCTCACGCCGCCCGCCGCTTCCGCCAGCTGGCGCGGTTCCAGATCGGCGCGGCTGCGCGTGGGCGATTGCTCTTGCAGGTCGTCGTGCACGGCATACAATGCCTGCGACAGGAAAGCGCCTGGCCAGGCATCGGACGCCTCCACCAGCTTGCCCGTACCAAACAGCAGCAGATAGCCGCCGCCGGGCGCATACGCCACCTTGACTTGCTGCGTCACGGGCTGGCGGCGCCCCTGCGCATCGCGCGCCACAAAGACCAGCTTGCGCCCGACACCGTCTTTCCACGGCGGCCCGCCAGCCATGTCGAAGCGCCAGATATTGCCCTGCAAATCACCTGCGTACAAGTAGGCCAGCGCGCCATCCACCCCCGGCACCAGCGCGGTCGGTCCCAATGCATGGGCAACAGCGGGCGCACCAGCATCCGCACCGGCATCGTGAGCACCATCGTGAGCATCGCCACCGCTGGCCACGGGTACTTTCAAGCGAAAATAATTGCTGCCCAGTAGCCACGGCGTGCCGGGCGGCTTGTCCAGGGCCAGCAGGAAGACCGCAGCGCTGGAAGCGGGTGCCGTCGTCTCCTTGCCATCGTCCGCATGGTTGTTGTAGCCGCTGCTGACCACGGCAAAGTCGCGGTAGGCCGGGGCGCCCAGCTTGCCGCCCATGTTGATGCGGGCAAACCCCGGCGGCGCGCGCACATTGCCGATCAGTTTATCGTCGCCGTCCGTGAATTCCCACAGCGCGCCGTCTTGCGCAAAGCGGGCCGGGTCGGTGATATCAAGCGCAAACACGCCCTGCGCGCCGCCGCCCATGCCGGACGCCAGCACCGTCTTCCAGCGTCCCCGCGCCAGCACTTCCGCCGTGGCGGCGGCGCCGTCCAGCACGGGGCCGGGGCTGTAGTGCGTGCTCGCCGTGGACGCCGCCGCCCCCAGCAGGGCCGCCGGCAGATACGCAAACAATTCCTTGCCCGTGCGCGCATCGAAGGCATGCAGCAAGCCATCATTGGCGCCCAGGTACAGCATCTTGCGCCGCTGCTGCAGCAGCTTGCGGTGCGCGCCATAGGCGGCACCCAGCATGCCCGGCCCGGGCGCGCCCACATGAACGAGATTGCCATACGGCGCGGCACCCAGGCTGCCGGAGCGGCGCCGCAAGAAGCCGCCTGGCTGGCCCGCCTCATGGGTCCGATTGCCCAGCAGATAATCCAGGCGCCGCTCGCCCTGGCCGTCATGGCCATCAAGCAGCGCACGCCGGGACACACTCAGGGACTTCCATGCCAGCGGCGCCAGAGCCCCCTCGGCGTCAAGCGTATACACGGGACGCAGGGCTGCCTGCGCATCGTCCGGCGTGCTTTCCATCAACTCCCCCGCCTGCCACAAGGCCTTGCCTGCCACCAGCACGCCATCGCCGCCCAGGGCGAACGCGCGGCGCGACACGCTCATGCCGCCGTCCGCCAGGCGCAGCTGTGTCTGGAACCAGTACGACTCTTCCGCGCCGCTGGCCAGCGCCATCAGCGCAGGACCCGGCAGCGCCGCCGCGCCAGCGCCCTTGTCCGCCGCCGCGAAGGCGGCGCGCAAGCCGGCGACCAGGGCGGCTGGATCGCTGCCCGGCAAATAATGGCTGGGCCAGCGTCCGGCACTCCACTCCGCGTTCGCGCTGCCCGTGATGCTTTTATAGGGATTGGCGTCGCCATTCGCATCGGCAAAACCGCCATACTTGGCCGCCAGCAGCAAGGGCGTGACGACCGGCCCGGCGTCAGGATCGGCGGTGCGCAAGTCGCCCGCGTAATGCTCCAGCGCCGCTTGCGGGGCTGCCGCGCCGGCGTTGGCGACGTTGGCACCGTTGGCACCGCTGGCGACACTTGCGATACTGGCGATACTGGCGACACTTGCGACACTGGTGACGTTGGCGACGTTGGCGGCGCTCGCGGCACTGGCGGCCTTGCCTGCCTTGCCGCCGGGACGCAGGGCCTTGACATGCGACCAGTACGCCAGCCCTGCCGCATGGTAGCTGGCGCCGCCTGCCCCGTCGGCCAGCAGTTCCAATCCCGCCAGCCCGGGCTGCGGCGCGGGATTGCCCTGGCTGCCGTCGCTTTCCAGCTGGCCCACCGCGCGCGTCCAGGTCATCGCGTCCAGCGCAGGCGAGGAAAAGGCGTCCGCGGCACGCGCATGGTCATTGTCCCCGGCAGAGCCGGGATGCACGGGGAGATTGCCCGGCACGTAACGGTCGCCCGCCATGCCCGCGTCGCCCAGGGTGACGACGACGTGGCGCTGGCAGCTGGCCTGTTGCGGATCCGGCCACGGATACACGACCGGCAAGCCGTCGTCGACGGCGGCCGACGCCGTGGCCGGCGGCGACATGGCGCTGGCTTGCCGGCCTTGCAGATAGCGCAACGATTCGTACAGCAGTTCAGCCAGCGGCGCCGCCCCCGCATACGCGCCGGCACGCTCCGTATTGCCGCCGCCCAGGCCATTGATGTAAGCGGTCACCCCGCCGCCATGTGCCGTCAAGACGCCATTGGCAGGATTCCATTCGGCATCGGCATTCTCCTGCGGCAAGAAGGCGGGCACCAGCCAGCGCTGCCCGCCCACATGCGCCAGCGGGGCGCGCAGCACGCCGCCATACACGGCAGCGTCGCTGGGCGGCGCGGCGTTCAGGTGGCCAAACACGCCCACGCGCACCCGGCCGCCATGGCGCTGGATGGCGCCCACGGGCTTGTAATTCTTGCCATACGCCAGGCACAAGTCGTCGCGCAGCGGGCCCTCCCCGGCATCGCACACCCGCACGCGCGCCAGGAACACGCCATGCGCGCCGGCGGCAGCGGGAGCGTCGCAACTGCCGCCCAAGGGCAAGCTGGCGTCGCCAAACAGCAAGCGATTACGACAGGAAACGATGGCCAGTTGCGCCAGGCCAAACGGCGTCGCCGCCGCCACGCCCTCGCCCAGCACCTTGCGCGGAAAATGGATGGGATGCGCGAAGAAATCCGGGCCGGCGGAACCGTCAGGCAGGTATGCGCGCTGCAGCACCGTCTTGCGCACCTCATCGATGACACGCTCGCCCCCCGTCAAGGCATAGCGGACGATATCGAGCATGCTGGCGCTGGCCCAGTTCAGAAAGTTGCCGCTGAAACTGTCGCCGCCGCAGCCATGCAGCGCATCGGCCCGCTTCAGGATGGAGAAGTAAGCGGTCGCTACCCGCAAGTCCGGCACAGTGACGCCATCCTTGCTGCGGTAGGGGTAGCTGTAGCACATGCTGGCATGAAAGTAGCCGGCATACTCGCGCTGCGGCGCGTAATCGCCGCCATGTGCCGCGGCGGCGGCCGCATGCGTGAGCGACAGGTTGAGCAGCAGGTTCGGCGGCACTCTCGCCCCCGGCAAGCCTACATCGGCACGCGCCAGATCCACCGTGGGCGTGGCGGCGAAGACGACGCCGTAGCACAGGCCAGCCAGCAGCGCCAGCCCGGCGCGGCCAGCGCGCCGCCAGACGCACGGCCGCGCCGTCATGGCACCGCCCCGGCCGCCTGCTTGCGGTAGTAGCTTTGCAGTACCACCTGCGTGCTGTCGTGCGCGCCAAAGCCGATGGCCGTGATGCGGTAGACATAATTTTCCGTGGCAAGGCTCCCCGGCGCCGTGCCCGCCTCTTCGCCGGGCGGATGAAACGGCAGCAGTTCGATGATGTAGCGTGGCAGGCGCGCGGGCAGAAAGCCCTGCCCCGTCTGCATGAGCGCGCCCGTAAACTGGCCATACGGCACCAGGCGGCCGGGGGCGGCGCCATTGGCAGGGTCGACGGCATCCAGATCAATGCTCAGCCACTGCGCAGGCGCGCCCGGGCCGGCGGGCAGGCACAAGCCCCGTTCGCCGCCAGCACCGGCACCATCGCCGCAGCCAGGCGCGAATCCCGCCGCGCTGCCGGGCGCAAACAGGCTGCTGCGCCCGGACGCGCCGGGCAAGCCTTCGATATCGTCCTGCGCATCCATCAATGCCTCCTCCGCCGCCTGGAACGCCACATGCCGGTCGCGCTCGCCACGCGCCGCCTTTTCGCCCTGCAAGGCCATCTGCGCGGCCGACACGCCCAGCAGCAAGATGACGATCAACAGGCACAGCACATATACGAGGGTGGCGCCCCCCTCGCATCCCTGCCCCGCATCACGGCCGGCCATGGCGCGCATCGCCTATTCCTGTCCGTTGCGCAGCAGGATGCTGGTCTGCACTATTTGCCGTCGCCGTCCCTGCTGGCTTGCCGGGAAAGCCGTGCGCGGGATGCGCACACCGGGGTCGCTGCCGCCATGCGCCTCGGCATATTCCTTGCCGAACAGGTCAAACTGCGCCGGCCCCATGTCCTCGAACTTGCCGGCCGCGCCCGTCTCGCCATGCAGCAGCAAGGCCACGCGCACGCCGGCGATGCGCTTCCAGTGCGTGCGGCGATGCAAGTCGCGCTGGCGCTCCGCCGCCGTGTCGCCCATCAGCAGCAGCGCGGCGTCGGCCGCATCAAGCACGCTGGCATGCACATACTGGTTGGCCACGCCATCGGGCGGCGTATCCGTGTCGAGGCCGTATAACACCTGAAATCCGTCCACGCCGCGGATGATGGCGTCCGCGCCCCAGCCATTCGCGCCACGGTATTTGCAGCGCAGCTCGCCGTCGCCATCGGCGCCCTGCGCTACATAGAAAATGCTCCAGCCCCGCTGCGCCTGGGTTTGCGCAGCGCCCACGCCAAAGCCCGCGCAATTGAGGACGGAACCGTCGCCGCCCTCCTTGTCGCCGGCGCCGTCATAGCGCAAGGCCAGCACGTCGCTGCCATGCAGTGCATCCGGCAATGGCTGGCTGATGCCCTCGCTGTTCTTGCCCAGGCTATGCCCGTCGAGGCCGGCGATAGTCGCGCTGTCATAGCTGGCCTGAAACAGCGGCGCGGCGCTGCTGTCCCAATTCACGTACGCCGTCTGGCGCACGGCCCGCGCGATGGTGTCGAGCGCATAGCGGCCGTTGTCATCCAGGCGCGCACTGGCGGACTGGCCGGCGTAACTGCCGCTGGCCGCCAGCAGCACGGCGCTGGCAGCGAGCATCAGCAAGGCGCCCAGCGACAGGGCGACCAGCAGTTCGACCAAGCTCATGCCGCGACGCCGCCCCGTTTTCATCCCCCACCTCCACTCAGCTGCAAGACCAGCCGGGGCAGCGGCTCGTCCGCCCCGCCCCCGCCCGGCGGGGCTGCGGGCAGCCGGCCACGCCAGCCCAGCTTGATGACGACGGGCGCCCCCTTGCCGCCGCTGCAGTTCCAGTGCAGGCCCTGCGCCGCGCTATCCCACGCTTGCGCGTCGCGGCAGACATGCAGGCGCGCGCCGGGCAAGGTGGCATGCAGCTGCTGTTTCCATTCGGCGATATCGAATTGCGCCAGCTGCGCCGCGCTGCAGGCGGCGGTGCCGAAGCAGGCCGGCGCGCCGCCGCCAGGCGCGGCGCCATCCGCCGATGCGGCATAGGACAAACCAAGGTAAGGATTGGCGGCATCGGGGCCATACATGAGCGCGCTATTCGCGCGCATGCGTTCGGCCATGCCGGCGGCCAGCTGCGCGCCCGCCGACAGCAGCGCCGATTCATGGCGCGCGCGCAAGGAAGTCAGTTGCAGGATGCTGGCGCCCAGCAAGCCCAGTGCCAACAGCAGCAGCGACACCAGGACTTCGACCAGGCTGCCGCCACCGGGCAGGCGATGAGCGCGACCACCATTGCGCATGAGAAGCTCCTTTCCGCAGAACAGGTCGCAGGAACAGGCGGCCCAGCTACAAGATAGGCGCGCGCATCAATTCCGGCCTGCGCTAGCGCAAACAGGATGGCGATACAGCGAAAAAACGGCGTTGGAATTGATCAGGCGGCTTGCCAGACGAACGCTGGCGTGGTGAAGCGGCAATGAGATCGGGGCGGACAAGCGGGGCGGGCCATCAGCCCCGCAGCGAGCGGCGCGCAAATGAGAAACGGGCAAGCCAACAAACAAGAAAACGAGCAAACGAGCAAACCAACATACGGCCAACCGACCAAACAGCCAACCAGCCAGCCAATTAAGCAGCTAAGCAGCTAAACAGCCAGCCAACCAGCCAACCAGCCAACCGTCAAGGCTTGCGCGCCTGCCCCACTTCGGCAATCGCATCCTGGAACTCGGCCAGATCCTCGAAATTCTTGTACACGGAAGCGAAGCGGATATACGCGATCTTGTCCAGGCGCTTGAGCTCCTGCATGACGAGTTCGCCGATGTAGCCGGAATCGACTTCGCGCAAGCCGCTGGTCAGCAGTTTTTCCTGGATGGAGGCGATGGCCGTATCCACCGAGGCGGCCGCGACGGGGCGCTTGCGCAAGGCCAGCATCAAACTGCCGCGCAACTTATCCGCAGCGAACTCCGTCCGGCTGCCATTCTTTTTGACGACGGCCGGCATGATAAGTTCAATGCGTTCGTAAGTGGTGAAACGCTTGTCGCATTTGCTGCAGCGGCGGCGCCGCCGTATGGCATCCCCTTCCTCCGATACGCGCGTATCGAGAACCTGGGTGTCGCCGTGCTGGCAAAATGGACATTTCATGGGATGGATACAACTTTATAGAAATCAATACGGAAATCGCCGCCCGTAAGCAAAAGGCGCCCGAATCACTCCGGGCGCCCTGGGGCACGCAGGAATGTGTCATACAGAATCTTACTCTGTATGACACATTCTGGACAAATAATTAGAGACTATTCCGCCAAGGCGCGTCTGCGGCAGATTGCTCATCGGTCGCGCGGACTTGGCGCGAGGAAGATGCATGGCGCGCCATGCCACGACGCGCAACGCAGTACCCGCTTCCGAGGGCTGCCTGCTGCGGATGCATGCCTTTAGCGGAACAGGCTCTTACGCCGCGTACACAGGGTGCGCGTCGGCCAGCACTTTCACGGCCGCTTTCACGCGCTCGATGGTGGCGGCGTCATGCGGGTTGTCCAGCACGTCGGCGATCAGGTTGCCCACTTCTTCGGCTTGCGCTTCCTTGAAACCGCGCGTCGTCATCGCCGGGCTGCCCAGGCGGATGCCCGAGGTGACGAAAGGCTTTTGCGGGTCGTTCGGGATGCCGTTCTTGTTGCAGGTGATGTGCGCGGAACCGAGGATGGCTTCGGCTTCCTTGCCCGTCAGGTTCTTGGCGCGCAGGTCGACCAGCATGACGTGCGATTCGGTACCGCCGGAAACGATGCGCAGGCCGCGCTTGATCAGCGTTTTCGCCAGCACGTCGGCGTTCTTGATCACTTGCTTCTGGTATTCGACGAACTCTGGGCTCAGCGCTTCCTTGAAGGCGACGGCCTTGCCGGCGATCACGTGCATCAGCGGGCCGCCCTGGATGCCAGGGAAGATGGCCGAGTTGATGGCTTTTTCGTGTTCAGCCTTCATCAGGATGATGCCGCCGCGCGGGCCGCGCAGCGATTTGTGCGTGGTCGAGGTGACGAAGTCGGCGAATGGCACCGGGTTCGGGTACAGGCCGGCGGCGATCAGGCCGGCGTAGTGGGCCATGTCGACCATGAAGTAGGCGCCCACTTCCTTGGCGATCTTGCCGAAACGCTCGAAGTCGATCTTTTTCGAGAACGCGGAGGCGCCGGCGATGATCAGTTTTGGCTTGCGTTCACGGGCCAGGCGTTCCATGGCTTCGTAGTCGATGTCTTCTTCCGCCGTCAAGCCGTACGACACCACGTCGAACCATTTGCCGGACATGTTCAGCGGCATGCCGTGCGTCAGGTGGCCGCCTTCGGCCAGCGACATGCCCATGATCAGGTCGCCTGGTTTCAGCATGGCGAAGAACACGCCCTGGTTGGCTTGCGAGCCGGAGTTCGGCTGCACGTTGGCGCATTCGGCGCCGAACAGCTGTTTCACGCGGTCGATGGCCAGTTGCTCGGCAACGTCGACGTATTCGCAGCCGCCGTAGTAGCGCTTGCCCGGGTAGCCTTCGGCATATTTATTCGTCAGCTGCGAGCCTTGCGCTTCCATTACGGCTGGCGACGTGTAGTTTTCCGACGCGATCAGTTCGATGTGGTCATGCTGGCGCGTGTTTTCTTTTTGAATGACGGCGAACAGTTCAGGATCGACGTTGGCGAGGTTGTGATCTTTTGCAAACATGTAAAAACTCCAAGTATGAGGGTGCTTGTACTGGCAGGTTGGATCGAATGAGGGGAGCCGGCGTTAAGTGAATAACAACATTTGACAGGCAGCCTCTTCGTGCATTTCCATAGTGGCTACCCAGGCGAACGGCTGATGAAAAATCTCACGTTTCCCGGTGGGTGCCCACCTTTCGCCGGTTTGCCGATCGCCTTCCTGGCAGATCGCCGACTTTTCGCCAGTCACGTGAGACGTAATGGAAGCCAAATTGTAAGTTAAGTGCCCAAATTGAGCAAGGAATGCAGCGGTGCGGCTATAATCGCCGCGCGCTGCCGCCGGCCGGGCGCGCCACGCGCCATGCCAGGGGCAAATGCAGCCGTTCTTAAGCTGAACTTAAACCTGGCCAGGGCGTGTAAGCGTATGTTACGAAGCTTGCCATTGCGCACCCCGGATTTACAATGCTGCGGTGCAACTTGCATGCTGCTTTTACATGGCTTTCCAGCAAGCGCCTTCAGTCACAACAAGAAAAATCGCGTAAAATGTTGCTCAATCTCACTACTGGCGCAATAAACATGCCTTCAGTCTTTACCTGGAACGTACGTGTCTACTATGAAGACACCGACGCCGGCGGCATCGTCTATTACGCAAACTACCTGAAATTCTTCGAGCGCGCGCGCACCGAATGGCTGCGCGCCATCGATGTGGGCCAGCAGGATTTGCTGCAACAGCACGACGCAATGTTCGTTGTCAAAAGCGTCAACGCCGACTATCATGCGCCAGCCCGACTCGATGACACGGTAAGATTAACCTTAAGCATAGAAAAAATGGGGCGCGCCTCCATCGTTTTCCTGCAACAAGCCTGGTGCGGCGACAGCCTGCTCAACACGGCCCGCGTCAAGGTCGGCTGCGTCGACTCGGCACTGCGCCCGCGCGCCGTGCCTGATGCAGTCGCGGCCCGCATGCGCGCCGCCTGAACCCCACCCGCCACCCCGGACAATTCACCCAACAGACTGCCAGCCAATGAACGTTACACAAGATCTTTCTTTCCTCGCGCTCATCTCCAATGCCCACCTGATCGTGCAACTGATCATGGCCCTGCTGTTGCTGATTTCCCTGACCAGCTGGACCTATATTTTCCGCAAGATGTTTGCCGTGCGCCAGGCGCGCAAGCAGACCATCGAATTTGAACGCAGCTTCTGGGCCGGCGGCAACCTGCACGCGCTGCACCAGAGCGCCAGCGGCAACCGCGACCAGAGCGGCGCCCTGGCCCGCATCTTCGACGCCGGCATGGGCGAATTCATCAAGGGCAAGGCTTCCTACGGTTCGCGCGAGGCGCTGGACGTCGGCGCCGTGCTCGACGGCGCCCGCCGCGCCATGCGCGCCGCTTTCCAGCGCGAAATGGACGCCCTCGAATCGCACCTGGCCTTCCTCGCGTCCGTCGGCTCCGTCTCGCCGTACATCGGCTTGCTGGGTACCGTCTGGGGCATCATGAACGCCTTCCGCGGCCTGGCCAACGTGCAGCAAGCCACCCTGGCCGCCGTCGCCCCCGGTATTGCGGAAGCGCTGATCGCCACCGCCATCGGCCTGTTCGCGGCCATTCCCGCCGTCGTCGCCTACAACCGCTTTTCGCATGACATCGACCGCCTGGCGATCCGCTTCGAAAGCTTCGTCGAGGAATTCTCGAACATCTTGCAGCGCCAGTCGCGCTAAGAGGGAGCACTGCCCATGGGTTCCTCATTCAATAGTGGCGGCATGCGCGGTGGCCGCGGCCGCAAGTTCAAGTCGGAAATCAACGTCGTGCCGTATATCGACGTGATGCTGGTACTGCTGATCATTTTCATGGTGATGCCGTCGTCAAACAATCCCAGCGTGGTGAACTTGCCCAACGCGGAAAAGACGGCGAAACCGCCCGATGACTATATTCAGATCGTCCTGAAACCGAATGGTTCGCTGTCGATCGGCCTGATCGGCAAGGACCAGCTGGCACCGGAGACGGAACCGAACCGCGACGCCCTGCTGCGCAAGCTGCGCGGCTTGCACGACACCAATCCCGAGTATCCCGTGATGATCGCGGGCGACAAGGACAGCAAGTACGACGACGTGATCCAGCTGATTTCGGAAGCGAAGAAGATGGGCATCACCCGCGTTGGCCTGGCCACCAAGTAAGCGCAGCACCCCGACTCCAGACTTGACCGTTTTTAGATAGACTAGACTTTGCAGACCAAACAAATCGACCATGTACTCGGCAAGCCTTACAGCGTGCCGCGCGAACGCAGCCGCTGGCCCTCGCTGGGCCTGGCGCTGGCGATGCACCTTGGCCTGCTGTTTTTCCTGTGGGTAGGCGTACACTGGCAAAATACGGAGCCGGTTGCCGTGGAAGCGGAAGTGTGGGACATGCAGGTGCAGACGGCCGCACCGGCGCCCGAAGTGACTACCGAGCCGGAACCGACGCCGGCCCCGCCGCCGGAGCCGGAAGTGGAGCAGCCCGCCCCGCCGCCACCGCCGCCCGTGGCGGCGCCCGAGCCGAAGGTCGACCTGCGCGAG
>CAUSDR010000083.1:0-16117 GCA_963530105.1 uncultured Janthinobacterium sp. | reverse complement strand
GCGCGCGCCGGCCGTCGCCGCCTACCGCCTGACCGTCACCTGCCCTGCGGCGCAGGCCGACCACGTGGTGCGCCTGCTGCTGGCCGAACTGCAAGGCGCGGGCCTGGCGCCGTCGCAGCTGGTGCGCAGCTGGGAAGACGGCCGGCAAAGCGTGCGCCTGATCGCCACGGTGCTGTGCCAGCTGGTGCAGCGCGCCGTGCTGGTGCGCTTCGTCAACCGCGCGGGCGCCTGGCCGCAGGTGCGGCAGGTGCGCTGGGAAGGCGTCGCGCCGTCAATCTGAGGCGGGCAGGCGCATGATGAACAGCGCGCCGCCACCGGGGCGGTTCTGCGCGGCGATGCTGCCGCCGTACGCGTGCACGATGGCTTGCGACAGGGCCAGGCCCAGGCCGAAGCCCGGCGCCTCGCCCGCGCGCGCCTGGGCGCCCCGGTAAAAGCGCTCGAACAGGTGCGGCAAGTCTTCCACGCCGATGCCCGGCCCCGCGTCCGCCACGCCGACCAGCGCATGTTCGCCGTCGCGCGCCACGTGCACCGTGATGCTGCCGCCGGCTGGCGAAAACTTCACGGCGTTGTCCAGCAGGTTGGCCAGCACCAGGTCTACGGGTCCGGCCGCCACGCGTGCCTGCACGGGCGCGCCTTCGGCGAAGGCGATGCGGATGCCGCGCTGCGCCGCCGCCTTTTCCAGGCGCTGCGCGGCCGCCCGCACGAGCGGGTTGAGCGCGATGGTTTCCACGGCATTGCGCTCCTGGCCCACATCCAGGCGCGTGAGCATCAGCAGTTCCTCCACCAGGGTCGTCAGCCGCTGCACTTCATCAAGGCAGGACGCCAGCGCGTCGACATATTCGGTTGACTCGCGCGGGCGGCGCAGGGTAATTTCGATTTCCGTGCGCAGGCGCGACAGGGGCGAGCGCAATTCGTGCGAGGCGTCGGCCGTGAAGCGGCGCTGCGCGTCATAGCCGTGCTCCAGGCGGTCCAGCATGGCGTTCAGGGTATCGACCAGGCGGCCGATTTCGTCCGGCGTGCCCGGATGCGGCAGGCGCTGGTGCAGGCTGGCTTCGCCGATCGAGTGCGCCTGGCGCACCACGTCGTCGATGGCGCCCAGCACGCGGCGCGTGAGCATTTCGCCGGCCAGGCCCACGGCTGCCAGCAGGGCCAGCGCCATGGCGCCAAACAGCACGGTTGCCGCGGCCAGCACGTGGTTGGTGTCGTCGAGCGAACCGGCCACCTGCACCGCCAGGCCCGCGCCGGACGAGGGCACGGGAATCGACACCATGCGCAGCGGCTCCTCGCCGAACTTCGGCAGGGTTTCAAACACCGTTTCGCCGGCCGCCAGGCGCGCCAGCAGGGCCGGCGGCGCCGGCAGCTGCGCCGCTTCCAGGTTGCGGCTGCGCGCCAGCACGCGGCCTTCGCCATCGATGATCTGCACCAGGCGGTCGAGCCGCATCAATGACGGCTGCGCCAGGCCCGGCGCCACCTCGTGCACCTGCACGGGCTGGCGCGGCGCGGCCGGCAGCATGGCCATTTCCGTTTCGCCCAGCGCCAGCAGGGCCGCATCGAGCTGGCCATGCACGGCGCGCGACAGGCCCCAGTAGCCAGCCAGCGCCGTGCAGGCGACGATGGCGAGGATGACGGCCAGGTGCACCAGCAGCAGGCGCTTGCGAAAGCTAGCCACCGTTGTTTTCCGCCAGGCGGAAGCCGCGTCCGCGCACCGTGTGTATCAGTTGCGGCAAGCCCGCCGCATCCACCTTGCCGCGCAGGTTGCGCACGTGGACGTCGATCAGGTTATCGATGCCGATCAGGTCCGCCTGCCAGATCTGCTCGGCCAGGCGCGCGCGGCTCACCACTTCGCCCGCCTGGCGCAGCAGGATCAATAAAATCGCGTATTCCTTGGGCGTGAGCACCAGCGGCACACCGCCCCGCGTCGCCTGGTGACTGACGGGATCGAGCGTCAGGTCGGCCAGCGCCAGCACCAGCGGACGACTGATGTCGGAGCGGCGCAGCAAGGCGCGGATGCGCGCCAGCAGTTCCTCGAATTCGAACGGCTTGGTGAGGTAGTCGTCGGCGCCCGTGTTCAGGCCCGCCACCCTGTCGGCCGTGGCGTCGCGCGCCGTAAGCATCAGCACGGGCGTGTGGATGGCACGCGCGCGCAAGTCGCGGCAAAAGTCGATGCCCTGCTTGCCCGGCAACATCCAGTCGAGCACGATCACGTCGTAGTCGACGGCGTAGCTTTCGTCCTCGCCCTCTTCCGCGCTGTGCGCCACGTCGACTACAAAGCCTTCTTCCTGCAAGCCGCGGGCCAGCAGGCGCGCCGCCTTGCGGTCGTCTTCCACCAGGAGGATTCTCATGCCAGCCTTTCCCATTGCATACGTTTTGCCGCGTTTTCCATGCCCGCATTTTACCGCGCCACACCGCGCGCGCACCGAACCTGAAGAAGGATTCAGGCGTTCTTGGGCGCTTCTTCAGGACCACCTTGCTATGCTTTTCCGGCGCTGTAGTGGCACCGCTGTCATGACGCCACCTGCGCCCTCCCTGACCGCCCGCCTGGGCACGGCATCCACGCATGCCCCATCACCACCAACAACAAGGAAACACGGGATGAACTCGACCACCCGCAACGCCCTGGGCGCCAGCTGCGCCCTCGCTCTCGCCTGTTCGGCCCTGGCCGGCTGCGCCAAACCGACGGCAGCGGCCGCCCCCGCCGCGCAATCGATACACCGGGATGACGGCAGCATCGCCATCGACAAGATGTCGCCGCTGCGCCAGCGCCTGCAGATTGCCCCTGCGCTGGAACAGGATATCGCCACGCAGACGGAGGCGCCGGGCAGCATCGAAGCGATGCCGGAAAAACTCGTGAAAATCACCCCGCCCCTGGCCGGGCGCATCACGCGGCTGCAGCGCGCCCTGGGCGACAGCGTGAAGGCGGGCGAACCGCTGTTCACGCTCGATTCGGCGGAACTGAGCGCCGCCTACGCGGACGACAGCAAGGCGCGTTCCAGCCTGCTGCAGGCGCGCCAGGAACTGGAACGCCAGAAAACCCTGTTCGAGGCGCAGATCGCCGCCCGAAAAGAGTATGAAGCGGCGCAAACGGCATTCGAGCAAGCCAATAGCGATGCCCAGGCCAGCGCCGACAAGCTGGCCCAGTACGGCGCCGGCGCGCGCGGTGCGCGCCGCGACTACGTGATGCGCTCGCCGATTGCCGGCACCGTGATCGCCATGGACGGCGCCCAGGGCGGCTACTGGAACGATATCAACGCCCCCGTCATGACGGTTGCCGACCTGTCCACCGTGTGGCTGTCGGCCAATGTGGCCGAGCGGGACCTGGCGCAGCTGGCCGTGGGCCAGACGGCACGCATCACCGTCGACGCCTGGCCCGGCAAGAACTTCGAGGGCAAGGTCGCCTACGTGGGCGCCGTGCTCGATGCGGAAACGCGCACGGTGAAGGTGCGCGTTTCCATCGACAACCGCAGCGGCGCCTTCAAGCCGGGCATGTTCGCCCACGCGGGCTTTGCCGGCGCCTCGCGCCGCGCCATCCTGGTGCCGGCGGCGGCCGTGCTGCAAAGCGGGCTGTCGACGCGCGTCATGGTCGAGCGCGCACCGCTGGTGTTCGCGCCGCGCGCGGTGCAGGTGGGCGCCAGCCATGGCCAGCAGGTGGAAATCGTCTCGGGATTACAGGCGGGCGAACGCATCGTCGTCAAGGAAGGAGTGCTGCTCAATGATTGACCGTTTCATCGCCACCTGCTGCCAGCGGCGCGGCATCGTCTGGCTGGTCCTGCTGTTCGTCACCGCCTATGGCATCTACAGCTGGAAGCAGCTGCCCATCGAGGCGTATCCCGACATCGCCGACGTCACCTCGCAGATCGTCACGCAGGTGCCGGGCCTGGGCGCAGAGGAAATCGAGCAGCAGATCACGATACCGCTGGAACGCGCCCTGCTGGGCACGCCGGGCATGCACGTGCTGCGCACGCGCAGCCTGTTCGCGCTGTCGCTGATCACGGTGGTGTTCGAGGATGGCAGCGACGGCTACTTCACGCGCGAACGGCTGCAGGAGCGCCTCGCCAGCGTCAACCTGCCCTATGACGCCAAGCCGGGGCTCGATCCCTACACCTCGCCCACGGGCGAAATCTACCGCTACACGCTGGAATCGAAAAGCCGCAGCCTGCGCGAATTGTCCGAACTGCAGTTCTGGACCGTAATCCCGCGCCTGCAGCAGGTGCGCGGCGTGGCCGACGTCAGCAACTTCGGCGGTCTCACCACGCAGTTCATGCTGGAACTCGATCCCGCAAAACTCGACAGCTACGGCTTTTCGCTGGCGCAGGTCAAGGACGCCATCAACGCCAACAACATCAGCGGCGGCGGCAGCGTGATCGACCGCGGCCAGCAGTCGTACGTGGTGCGCGGCGTGGGCTTGCTGCATTCGCTGGACGACATGGGCAACGTCGTCGTCAGCAGCAAGGATGGCGTGCCCGTGCTGGTGAAGGACCTGGGCAGGCTCGCCTACGGCAACGTGGAGCGGCGCGGCATCCTCGGCAAGGACAACAACCCCGACACCATCGAGGGCATCACCCTGCTGCTGAAGGATTTCAACCCGTCCGAGGCGCTGGCGGGCATCCATGCGGCGGTGGACGATTTGAACGGCAACCTGCTGCCGAAAGATGTGAAAGTGGTGCCCTACCTGGACCGCAGTTCGCTGATCGACGCCACCCTGCACACGGTCGGATTTACCCTGGGCGAGGGCATGCTGCTCGTCGCCCTGGTGCTGCTGCTGTTTTTGGGCAGCCCGCGCGCGGCCGCCATCGTCGCGCTGACGATCCCGCTGTCCCTCTTGATCGCCTTCATCTTCATGCACCATTTTAAGATTCCCGCCAACCTGCTGTCCCTGGGCGCCATCGATTTCGGCATCCTCGTCGACGGCTCCGTGGTCGTACTGGAAAACATACTGCGCCGCCGCGAGCGGGAGCAGGAACGCCAGCTGACCCTGCAGGACGCCATCGACGCCACCTTGCAGGTGGCGCGTCCCATCCTGTTCGGCATGGCCGTCATCATCGCCGCGTATCTGCCCCTGTTCGCCTTCCAGCGCATCGAATACAAGCTGTTTTCGCCGATGGCGTATGCGGTGGGCGCGGCGCTGGTGGGCGCCCTGGTGGTGGCGCTGGTGCTGATCCCTGGGCTGGCCTGGCTGGCCTTCCGCAAGCCGCGCCGCATGCCCCACAACCGCGTGCTGGACAAGCTGACCGCCGCGTACGGGCGCTTCCTCGAGCGCAGGGTGGGCGGGAAGCGCTGGGTGGCGACGGTGTGCGCCGCGTCGCTGGCGGGCCTGGCCATCCTGGGCGCCGGCATCGGGCGCGATTTCCTGCCCTATCTCGACGAAGGATCGCTGTGGCTGCAGGTGCAGATGCCGCCCGGGATCACGCTGGAAAAGGCGTCCGAAATGGCCGGTGAACTGCGCCGCGCCGCGCTGGAATTCCCCGAAGTGTCGACCATCGTCACGCAGACGGGGCGCAACGACGACGGCACCGATTACTGGACGCCGTCGCACATCGAAGCGAGCGTGGGCCTGCATCCCTATAAAAGCTGGAAGTCGGGCATGAGCAAGCAGCAGCTGATCGCCAGGATGAACGAACGCTTCGCCCGCATGCCCGGCTTCACGGTGGCCTTCATGCAGCCGATGATCGATGGCGTGCAGGATAAATTGTCGGGCGCGCACAGCGACCTGACGGTGAAAATCTTCGGCAATGACCTCGATGAAGTACGCCGCATCGCCGGCAAGGCGGCCAACGTCCTGAAAACGGTTCCCGGCGCCTCCGACGTGGCGGTGGACGTGGGGCCGCCGCTGCCCAACCTGAAGGTGGAACTGGACCGCGCCAAGGCGGCCCGCTACGGCATCAACGCGGCCGACGTCGCCGACCTGATTTCCACCGGCATCGGCGGCGCGCCCATCGGCCAGGTCTACGTGGGCGAGAAAAGCTACGACATCGCCGTGCGCTTCCCGCCCGCCGTGCGTTCCAGTCCCGACGCCATCGCCAGCCTGAAGCTCACGGCCGCGAATGGCGCCAAGGTGCCGCTGGCGCAGGTGGCCAGCATCAGCACCACCTCGGGCGAAAGCGTGATCGTGCGCGAGATGGGGCGGCGCCACATCATCGTGCGCCTCAACGCGCGCGGGCGCGACCTGGCCGGTTTCCTGGCCGAGGCGCGCCCGCTGGTGGCGCAGGCCGTGGCCGACGAACACCAGCTCATCAGCGTCGAGTGGGGCGGCCAGTTCGAAAACCTGCAGCGCGCGCAAAGCCGGTTGGCCCTGATCCTGCCGATGACCCTGGGCGCCATGTTCCTGCTGCTGTTTGGCCAGTTCCGCAACCTGCGCCAGCCAACGCTGGTCTTGCTGGCCGTGCCGCTGGCCATGCTGGGCGGCCTGGCCGCGCTGCACCTGCGCGGCATGACCCTGAACGTCTCGAGCGCCGTCGGCTTCATCGCCCTGTTCGGCGTGGCCGTCCTGAATGCCGTGCTGATGCTGGCGCAGATCAACCGCTTGCGCATGGAAGAAGGAAAAAGCCTGCGCGACGCCGTGCTGGAAGGCGCGCGCGACCGCATGCGCCCCGTGCTGATGACGGCCACCGTGGCCGCCCTGGGCTTGACGCCGGCCATGCTGGCAACGGGCCTGGGCAGCGACGTGCAGCGCCCGCTGTCCACCGTGGTGGTGGGCGGCCTGGTGACGGCGACCGCTCTGACCCTGCTGCTGTTGCCGGCCCTGTATTACCTGATCGAAGCGTCCGTGACAAAACGCCGGATGCACACCGAAGGAGAACCCCATGACCCGTTTTAATGTGCTGCTGGCGGCCTGGCTGCTGGCGCCATGCGCCTTGGGCGCGCCCCTGGACTTTGCCACCTACCTGTCCGCAGTCGAAGCCAACAGCCTGGAACTGCAGGCGCAGCAGCAAGGCATCGTCTCGGCCAGGGCCGGCATCGGCATCGCCGGCCTGCGCCCCGATCCGGAATTCACCGTGGGCGCCGCGCGCGAGACGGTGCGCGCGCTGCCGCACCGTCCCGTCACGTGGACGCCCGCCCTCAGCATGGCCATCGAGACGGGCGGCAAGCGCGCCGCGCGGATCAAGGCGGCGCACAGCAATGTCGCGCTGGCCGAGGAAACGGTGGCCGGCTTCAAAAATGCACTGTATGCGGCGGCGGCCACGGCCTTTACGGAAGCGTGCCGCACGCGCGACGTCGTGGTGCGCAGGGAGCTGACCATGGCGGCCCTGTCGACAGTGGTGCAAGCGAATGGCGTGCGCCTGAAGGCGGGCGACGTGGGCGGCATCGAGCTGCTGCAGTCGAGGGTGGAACGCGACCAGTTCCAGGCCGAGCTGGCGCAGGCGCACAGCGAGGCGGACAGCGCCATGCTGAACCTGTCGCCGCCTCTGGGACGCCAGTTCGACGCCCTGTTCCCGCAGGCGCAGCTGGCCTGCGACCTGGCCGCCGACGAAGACAAGGACGCCAGCGTGCTGGTGCCGCAGGCGCTCAAGGCCCGCAGCGAGGTGCGCATCGCCCGCGCCACCTTGGACAATCTGCGCGACGGCGCGGCGCTGGTGCGCGCCAACCGCGCCGTCGATCCCACCGTGACCGTGGGCCTGTCCGCCGCGCGCGGCTACCGCGATGGCATCGACGGCAATGGCGATGCCGTCGATGGCGCGCCCCGCTCGCGCGCGCTGTCCGTTTCGCTGGCCATTCCCATCCCCCTGTCGCGGCGCGACAACGGCGACGTGGTGCAGGCGGAAGCGGGCGTGACGCAGGCAATGCTGGCCTTGCGCCAGGCGGAACTGGCGGCGGAAACGCAGGTGCGCACGGCGCAGCGGCAATGGCGCGCGGCGCAGGAGCGCCTGGCGCGCTACCGCGACGGCGTGCTGGTCGACGCGCAGAAGGTGGTCGATGGCATGCGCCTGTCCTACGTCAAAGGCAATGCCTCGCTGCTGGAATGGCTGGCGGCGCAGCGCTCGGCCGACGAGGCCTGGCAGGGTTACCTGCAGGCGCGCGCCGATGCCGCCATCGCCAGCACGCAGCTGCAACTGGCCATCGGCCAACGGCCGCGCTTATAACGCTGATAACGCTGATAACACGGGAAGGGACAACGAGGGGACGCCGGCGCGGCGCATAGGCCGCACCGGTCGTCAAGGGCGGGGAATTACTGTGGCTGCGCAGGCGCGTCGGTGCCGGCGGCCGCATCCGCGTTGCCATCATCCGCTTCCGGCTCGTTGCCTTCAGCACCGTCTTCGCCGTCGGCCGGCTTCGGATTATTTTTCGCTTCCAGCTTGCGCCTGGCTTTTTCCTCGGCTTTCTTCTTCTTTTCCAGCTCTTTTTGCCGTTTTTCGTATTGGAAATTTGTCTTGGCCATTTACTACCTCTTTAGTTTTTTATTGTTACAGATAACCGCATAAGGCACATTATGACGCAGTTGGGCGAAACGCAAAGTTTTTAGCCGCGGGGATGATGCTGCGCATGCAGCAGTTTCAAGCGCTCGCGGGCCACGTGCGTGTAGATCTGCGTGGTGGAAATATCGGAGTGCCCCAGCAATAATTGCACGACGCGCAAGTCGGCGCCATGGTTCAGCAAGTGCGTGGCAAACGCGTGGCGCAAGGTATGCGGCGACAGCGGCGCCGTGATGCCCGCCTGCTGCGCGTGCTTCTTGATGATGACCCAGAACATTTGCCGCGTCATCGCGCCGCCGCGCCGCGTGACGAACAGCGCATCGTCCATCTGGCCGTCCAGGATCACGCCGCGCGCTTCCTTCAGGTAGCGCTCGATCCACAGCCGCGCCTGCTCACCGAAGGGCACCAGGCGCGTCTTGCTGCCCTTGCCCGTGATGCGCAGCACGCCATCGTTCAGGCTCAGCTCCACCGATTGCAAGTCCACCAGTTCCGACACGCGCAAGCCGCTCGCATACATGAGTTCGAGCATGGTGCGCTCGCGCAGGCCCAGCGGCGTGCTGACGTCGGGCGCCGCCAGCAGGGCTTCCACCTGCGCTTCGCTCAGGGTGTGCACGAAGCGCGCCGGCTGCTTGGCCGACACCATCTTCAGGCACGGGTCGGCGGCGATATGCCTGTGCCGCAAGGCCAGCTGGTAAAAGCGCTTGAGCACGGACAGGCGCCGGTTCGACGAGGTGGCCTTGCTCTCGTCGTGGCGGGCGGCGAAATACGCGTCGATGTCGGCCGTGGACACCTCGTACAGGCCGTCGCGCCCGGGCCGGTTCACTTCCAGCCAGCGCGCGAACAGGCGCATGTCGCGCCGGTAGGCGTCCAGCGAGTTTTTCGACAAGCCGTCTTCCAGCCACAGGCTGTCGCAGAATTCATCGATCAGGGTAGCGTTGTCGGGCGCCAGCAGGCTGTTCATCATCGTGTTGCCCACCCCATGCCCTCGACGCCTTCATGCGCCAGCAGCCAGCGCTTCACGCCCAGGTGAAAGCCGTCCGCGTCATCGTGGTGGGAAAAGCCGCCCAGGCCGCCCGCGGCCGTGACGCGGTGGCACGGTATCACCAGCGGAAACCAGTTGGCGCCGCACGCCTGGCCGACGGCGCGCGGCGCCGAGCCGATGAAGCGCGCCACGTCGCCATAGGTGCGCAACTTGCCGCGCGGGATCTGCGCGATGGCGGCCCACACCTTGTGCTGGAAGGCGCTGCCAAGCGGCGCCAGGGGCAGGTCGAACGGCGCGTCGGGATCGGCAAAATAGCGCGCCAGCTGCACGCAGGCCTGCTGCGCGACGGCGTCCTGCGCGTCCTTTTCCAGGAAATGCGGCGGCAGGTAGACCAGTTCGCGCAGCAGGCCGCTTTCCGTGCGCACGCCCATGGCGCCGAACGGCGCGGCCACGATGGCACTGAACAGCTCACTACCCTGTTGTTTTTTCATCAGCTAATCAAAGGTCAAGTGTGGCAAATATACAACCGTCTGCACCAAAACAGGCGCAGCGTGTGGCGATTATGCACCGTTCCGGCGTGCCGGCGAAGGGGAACGGCGGACGAAAAAAAAGCGCACCAGACGGTGCGCTTCAAATATTGCTTCACGTTCCCGGTCGTTTGGGTCCGCCGGTGCCGGCTTGTGGCCGCAGACAGCTATGACTCAACAACTTCTGTGAAACGTGTGTCTCCTCAATATATCCCCGGTATCAATACCGTTTTTATGGACCACTCCCCCACCAACCTTGTTACTAATTCTGTACCGCCGCCTTGCTACCAGGGCGCATATGCTTATACGTGTTTCCCCGTAAGGCCGCCCATCATAGCGCATTTAATCGGCAGGATCGACTTTTTTTGCACCATGACGGGGACAGATGCTTTAGCTTTAAATTAAATGACCAGGCAGGCCGGAACTTGTGGTACGCCATCCGGCGACCCGCTATTTCGCGCTTTCCCGGTTGATGGCGGAAATCCACTCCTTGCCGATGCGGCTTTCCATGGTTTTCTGCACGGGCGCCAGGGCGCGGCGCCATTCCGCCTGTTCCTGCACCGTCAGGGTATAGATTTGCGTCTTGCCGCTCTTGCGGATCGCCTCCAGGGCCTTGTCGTTATCGCTCTGCGCGATGGCCTTTTCAAAGGTGGTCGCTTCCTTCATCGCCTTTTCCAGCTGGCTGCGTATGTCGGACGGCAGGCCATCCCAGAACTTCTTGTTGACGATGACGGCGTAGCCCAGGTAGCCGTGGTTGGAAACGGTCAGGTGCTTCTGCACTTCGTGCATTTTCTGCGTGTACATGTTCGAAGGCGGGTTTTCCGTGCCGTCGACCACGCCCGTCTGCAAGGCGCGGTAGGCTTCCGAAAACGCCAGCGCCTGGGGATTGGCGCCCAGGGCGCGCATCTGCGCATCGAGCACGTTGGACGACTGGATGCGCATCTTCAGGCCCTTGAAGTCGGCGGGGTGGTGCAGCGGGCGGTTGGCGGACATTACCTTGAAACCGTTGTCCCAGTAAGCCAGGCCCGTGATGCCCTTCGGCTCGAGCTTTTTCAGCAAGCCCTTGCCGATATTGCCTTCGGTGACGTTGTACAGCGCCGTCTTGGTGGGGAAAATATACGGCAGGTCGAATACTTCGAACTCCTTCACGCCCAGCGGGCCGAACTTGGCCAGCGAGGGCGCCAGCATTTGCACGGCGCCCAGCTGCAGCGCTTCGAGTTCTTCCTTGTCCTTGTACAACTGGCTGTTCGGGTAGAGTTCCACCCGGACCTTGCCGCGCGTGGCCGTCTCGGCCAGCAGCTTGAAGCGCTCGGCGGCCTGGCCTTTCGGCGTCTCGGGCTCCACCACGTGGCTGAATTTGATGACGATGGGCGCCTGTGCCAGGGCGGGAACGCCCAGGCCAGCGCCGATCGCCACGCAGAGCATGGCCAGCATGGATTTCATTTGCATTGCGGTCTCCGTGGCGATATCAGATGCCTTATTATTGATCTGCGCCGATAATGTGCGAAAGAAATCAACGAAGCCATTGTGGTTAACCACAATAGTTTCGACCTAAGAACGCGCTACCCTGCGAGCCATGAAAATTCCACCCACCTTCGCGCGCCGCCTGCAGTTTACCAGCCCCGTGCGTTGGCTGCTGCCGGTAATCCTGCTGCTGCTGTTCCTCGCCATCCTGTTCTGGCTGCCCTGGCAGGCGCGCCAGATGGAAAGCAATGAGCGCCAGGAGCAGCTGATCGCCGATACGCTCTGGGTCGAGCAGACGATCCGCTTCCAGCTGGCGCGCAACGAGGAAAGCCTGTACAACCTGGGCGCCGACATCGCCAGCGGCGTCGTGCCGCCGGCGCGGGTGCGCGAGCGCCTGCAGCAAATGCTGCGCAATGGCCGCGAACTGCAGCGCGTGGTCTGGCTCGATGCCGCCGGCAAGGTGCTGGCCTCCAGCGACGGCAACCTGCCGCAGGACGCCAGCGCGCTGCTCTCGCCCGCTTCGCTGACCACCGGCGACAATGCGCGCCGGCTGCACCGCGGCCAGTACGCCCAGCCCGCACAGCACAGCGGTTTTCCCGATGCACCGCCCAGCGCCATGCTGATGGATTACCACCAGCCCCTGTTCGACGGCCAGCGCTACGCGGGCAGCCTGGTGGCCACCTACCAGATCAGCAGCCTGCTCGATGAAATGGTGCCATGGTGGTTCGCGCAGGATAACCAGATTTCGCTGATCGACCGCGACGACAAGGTGCTGGCGCGGCGCGCCGCCGCCGGCCCTGGCCACGGCGTGTACACGCACAAACGCGCGCTCGACGTGCCAGGCGCGAACATCACCCTGTTTACGGACAGCGTGAAAAGCCAGCCTAAGCTCTTGCCCAATCTGCTGGTCGGCTCCGTCATCGCCCTCTCGCTGGGCCTGCTCTGGAGCCTGCTGGCCCTGTGGCGCCATATCTCGCGCCGCCTGACGGCCGAAGGCGCGCTGCGCCAGCAGATGCTGTTTCGCACGGCAATGGAAAACTCGCTGGTGACGGGCATGCGCGCGCGCGACCTGGAAGGCCGCGTCACCTACGTCAATCCGGCGTTTTGCCAGATGGTCGGCTATCCGCCCGAGGAAATCCTGGGCCGCCTGCCGCCCATGCCCTACTGGGTGCCGGAAGCGATGGAGGAATACCAGCAGCGCTTCGTCAAGGCGCTGGCCGGTAACGTCACGCCGCAGTTCGAGACCTATTTCCAGCGTCCCGACGGCACCCACGTGCCTGTGCTGATCTTCGAGGCGCCGCTGGTGGACAAGCATGGCAAGCAGACGGGCTGGATGGGTTCCGTGCTCGATATCTCGGACCGCAAGCGGGTTGAGGAACTCAATCGCCAGCAGCAGGAGAAGCTGCAAACCAGTTCGCGCCTGGCCACCATGGGCGAACTGGCCTCGATGCTGGCGCATGAACTGAACCAGCCGCTGGCGGCCATTTCCAGCTATACCACGGGCGCGCTGAACCTGATCCGCCGCGCCATCGACAGCGGCGCCCCCGTCGAACCAGCGACCTTGAAACCGGCGCTGGAACACGCCAGCGCGCAGGCGCAGCGGGCCGGCCAGATCATCCGCAGCGTGCACGATTTCGTGCGCAAGAGCGAACCGCAGCGCCAGGACGTGTCCATTCGCACGCTGATTGACGGCATCCGCGCGCTGATCGACCTGCAGGCGCGCAAATACTATGTCACCATCCAGGAAGAGATTCCGGCCGACCTGCCGCTGTTGCGCGCCGACCCCGTGATGATCGAGCAGGTGCTGCTGAACTTGACGCGCAACGCTATCGAGGCGATGCAGGACGCGGCGCCGGGACGGCGTATCATGCGCCTGCGGGCCAGCCACGATGCGCAGCAGGAAATGGTGACGGTGGACGTGATCGACCATGGCCACGGCATTGCGCAGGACGTGGCGGAACGGCTGTTTTCGCCGTTTTTCTCGACCAAGTCCGACGGCATGGGCATGGGACTGAACATCTGCCGCACCGCCATCGAGTTTCACGGCGGCGCGCTGACCTTCAGCGCCAACCCCGCCGGCGGCACCATTTTTACTTTCAGCGTGCCGGCCGCGCCGCGCGCGCCGCACTAACCGACAACGACAACGACAATCCGGAGACACCATGCTGCACATCATCGACGACGAAGAAGTCGTACGCGACTCCCTGTCCTGGCTGGCCGCCTCGCGCAGCATCGAAGCGCGCAATTACGCCAGCGCCCAGCAATTTCTCGATAGCCTGGACGGCACGTTCGACGCCAATGGCGACTGCGTGCTGCTCGACGTGCGCATGCCCGACATGAACGGCATCGCGCTGTTCGACCAGCTGGTCAAGCGCGACCTGACGGCGCGCCTGCCCGTGATTTTCCTCACCGGCCACGGCGACGTGCCGATGGCCGTCGACAGCCTGAAACGGGGCGCCTTTGATTTCTTTGAAAAGCCTTTCAACGACAACGACCTGATGGACCGCGTGCAGCAAGGCCTGGCCAACTCGCGCCAGGCGGGCGAACTGGCCGCCGTGCACGCGCGCCTGGCCACCCTGTCGACGCGCGAACGCGAAGTGCTGGACCTGATTCTGGCGGGGAAAATGAACAAGGTGGTGGCCGACAAGCTGGGCATCAGCATGCGCACCGTGGAAGTCCACCGCGCGCATATCTTCGACAAGATGCAGGTCAAGACGGCGGTGGAGCTGGCGGGGTTGTTGAAGTAAAAGCGTCCTGTACGCTTAACGCGTCAGCATGATAGTCGAGACCTTGCTGTCGGCCACGGTGACTTCCATCGGGGTCGTGCCGCCTTGCTTGCTTTCGATGGAGGGGAATGCGCCGGGATAGTACGCCAACCAGCTCACTTCGGTGGTGACGTAATACGTGCCATCGGGCACATCCGTGAATTCGAACCTTCCTTCGCTGTCGGCCATGGTCGTACGGTCATAGTCACAGACCTTCAGCCTGACGGTACTGACTACCTGGCATTTATACAGCGACGCCGGCAACATCGCCAGCTTGCGCGCATATTCCGTCTTCGGACGCAAGGTGACCTTGTCGCCATCAGCCTCCTTGAATTCGCCGCCTTTGGTCTTCATGAAGGCCTGTCCCTTGACGCCACCACTACCGGTTTTACTCAAGACATCATATTCCGCCTGCTGGAATTCCGGCATGACAACAGGCAGACGCGACGTCGAGCATCCCATCAACAACACGGCCAGCAAGCTCAAAGACAGTATTTTCAACATTTCCCCCGTGGATATTATTTCTATAGAAAAATAATTATATGCAATAGGAAAGTTAAAAACCAGACAATCATCGCCTGCGCGCTGCGGGCCTGCTGGTGGGACTGTTCAGTAATTATGCATCATGATGCTCATGGTGTTCCGCCGCCCCATGCTTCCAGTAGCTGGCCACATGCAGGTGCTGCTTGGGCACGCCCGCATCGATGAAATGCCCGCGCAAGCCCTGCACCTGCGCATGCTCGCATGCCACCCACACATAGCCGTCGCCGTCCTGCGGCAAGGCGACCTTCGCCAATTCCTCCAGCAGCAGGGCGCCGCTGCGGCCATTGCGCGGCACCCAGTGCAGCTCCAGCTGCGCCGCGCAGTCAAGCGCCAGCTGTTCGCCGTCTTCGACGATTTCGATCACGGCAATCGCGCGCGCCGTGGCCGGCAGCTGCTCCAGGCGGCGGGCGATGGCCGGCAAGGCCGTCTGGTCGCCCACCAGCACGTACCAGTCGAAGTCAAGCGGCACCAGCATGGAGCCGCGCGGACCGCCCACGCCCAGGGTCTGGCCCGGCTGCGCCTGCACCGCCCAGCTGGCCGCGGGGCCATCGCCATGCAGCACGAAGTCGATTTCCAGTTCGCGCCGCTCGGCGTCATAGCGGCGCGGCGTGTAATTGCGGGCGATGGGACGCACGCCTTCCGCATGCTGGATCGGGTTGGCGCCGTTGCCCAGCACGGGAAACACGGGCGCTGTTTCGCCGGGGGCGGGGAAGAACAGCTTCACGTGGTCGTCCGAGGCGGGCGAGACGAAGCCTTCGAGGTCGTCGCCGGCCAGGGTGATGCGGCGCATGTGCGGCGTCAGGTTTTCAGTGCGCACGACGGTCAGGACGCGCAGTTTCAAGTCGTGGCGCACGCGCTCGATGGCGTGCGGGCGTGGTGCCGTCTGGGGTGCAGTAGTCATGTGCTTATCCTTGTAAAGTAGGCTCAGTGGCCGTCAACGATGGCATTCGCGGCTTGCTCCAGCACGGCGGCCACGCGTTCGGCTTCAGCTTCCGTCCAGTTGGTCTTGTTCAGCAGCAGTGCATGCTTCAGGGTGTGCATGCCCTGGCGCACGCGCTCGGGCAAGGCGTGTTTGGCCTGGATGCGGGCGAACATGTCGAGGCGGGCCAGGATGCCATCGACCTGGGCGCGGTTGTCCTCGATGTAGGCGCGGCCCAGGTCCGTGATGGTGTACAGCTTCTTGCCGCTGGCGCTCTCGCTCGACGTTACGTGGTCCTGCTCTTCCAGCAGGGTGAGCGTGGGATACACGGCGCCCGGGCTGGGGGCGTAGGCGCCGCCGCAACGCTCTTCGATGGCCTTGATGATTTCATAGCCGTGGCGCGGACTGATCTCGATCAGCGCCAGCACGATCAGCGGCAGGTCGCCGCGGCCAAAGACGCGCTCGGCCCGTTCGCCGCGCCCGCCCCGGCCACCGGGGCCGCCATGGCC